>NZ_BAAGIQ010000024.1:0-25963 GCF_054658175.1 Alkalibacterium sp. s-m-28 | reverse complement strand
TCGAAAATCTAAAGATGGAGCTGAAAACTAAGTCATTCTAACCATGATTGTGTACGAATTGACTTTACTGATGAAACCAGAACTCGGCTTAAATGTAGAAAAGCATTCTATACCGATAAAAAAGAGGTAAAAAAAGCTCGGGCAAAGCCCGAGCCCTTTTAGTTCCCGCTTAGCTTTTTCTTTTGAGGTGCCTATTGTCATAAGTGATTCCTTGTAACCCTTCATAATACAAAGGGACCATTGAACCATCACATTGTTCGCAACTGAATCGTGGGGGATCCATCGGATCTCCACTATCCATAAAATCTAATTGTTTGACGACATCTTTTGGTATTTTTTCTGTTACTTTACACTTCTGGCAGATAAATGCTATGTTGTTTTCTTTCGATTGCTTTTGCGAGTGCGTCCCAACTGAACCCATATTCCTTAATAGCTTCTCTCGTTGCTTCTTTTTTCTTAACTTTATACGCCTTTGATTCAATTTTATCAATCTCCCGTCGTATGTATTGGTGTGCTTCTTTATCGTTCGCATATGCCACTTCTAAACTTCCGTTTTTGCGCACAGCTATCCCTCTGAACTCTAAGTAGTTCCCGCATTCCGAACATTCCAATGGATCCCTATCAAAGGTTTCTTTTATTTGCTCTCGCCACTTTTTTCCTTTTATTATCTTTTGCGCATTTATCAATAATCGTTTTATCTCTTTTTGGAAATGTTCAACAACTTTTTTCATGACCTTCTTTGTTCGACGAGAATAGATGCCATAGTGACGAATCATTTTAAATTGGTCATCGGGAATATGACGAATCAATCGTCCAATAAAATCCTCTACAGAAAGTTCTTCTATCTTCCACTCGCCATCACGCTTATCTTGATAAGCAAAGGTCACAAGCTCTCCATCATACATTTTTATGCGATGTAAGGCGATTGGTCCTCGCTTCATATACCGACCAATGTAGCTTAGAGTAGCTTTTACATCTGTTCGACTTTGATTTGGCGCATGGATGTAGAATCCGTCCGGATTATTTTTGAAGGCAGCTTGAAGCAAGGGTTGCACTTTCGCTTTCGCTCGTTGCGACAATGTGCGTCGAATCAATTTTAAAACCACTGTCTGCCAAACCTTGCGTAATTTTACAAAGGGTAAAAAATTATACTCTTCCCATTTCCCATCTTTTGTAATGCCACCCATCGTTACTAAAAGATGGACATGCGGATTGAATTCTAACTTTGATCCGAAGGTATGCAAAGCGACGATAGCTCCAGCTTCTTGTTTACGAAAACAGTTTGTGACAACCTTAGCGGCTTCATCCATCAATCCCTTTAACAAAGTTTCTCGATACTGATGATGCGCGAAAATCGGACGCAACCCTTCATCTATTGTTAGGATGACATGTCTATGCATGGTGTGATACATATCGTTTGCTTGAACCTCTGCCCACTTTTGTGCTTCACCAACCGCACAGGTTGGACAAAACTTTCCCTTGCATTGAATAGGGAATCTCTGCACGTTAGGACAAGCTTCGCACTTAAACACGCGAAAACCATTCAATAAATCGCCACAGTGCAAAAACTTTTCTACCTCTCTAATAACGATTGGCCGAATCTTTTTCTTATGTTTCTTTTTGAATCTTTCCCAATTGTGATTATCAAGGAAGATTGCTTTTAGTTGATCCATATGAATACGAAGTTTATCTTTCATATAATCAAACCTTTACCGTTTAATATAGTTTCACTGTACCCAAACTATCCTTGTCACGTCAACTCTTATCCACATTAAAATCTTATACTTTCCTATACGACGAAAAAAGGCAATGTGATCCAGCAGACGTGAATACACTGCTGGATCACATTGCCTTTTTTCGCCTCTTTTTTATCGGTATAGAATGCTTTTCTACACCTAGACGAGTGGGCAATTTTGGTACTCTCTCATCTTTTGGTATAAAGGAACTGAAGCTGTGTGACCTCGTGACTGTTTACTATTTTGGTACTCTCTCATCTTTTGGTATAAAGGAACAATCTGATGGGTATTTGTTTCAAGTCGAGGATTTTGGTACTCTCTCATCTTTTGGTATTACATTAATATCTCGGACAGTATCAATACGATTAATATTAAAGTTCGAAGTTTTAAAATAGTTGAGCGTGTGCCAGGACCCAAATTAAATTTATGCTGTAAAAACGTCTCGAAATTGATAGGAGCATAACTCCATATAAAACAGACCTTCAGTCCATTTTTTTTATGGAAACGAAGGTCTGTTCTGTTTGTTTTAAAATGGCAAATCCAGGTCTTTGTCTACCCACTCATTCTTTTCTTCTTCCAAAAGTCCTTGTTCTTCAGCTTCTTCCATGGTGATTCCATATGGTGCTCCACCACTTGTAAAACCAGCTATGAAATAATAACTGTCGCTGTAAAACTCTTCTGCAATCTCTTCCCAGTGTTTCTTAGACTTCTTTCGTTTCCCCATATAATAATTTACCTTCCTAACACATTACTGCAGCAAATCCAGCTTAAACCGTTCTTTAACTATATCAGTCGGATCATTTTCATTCTCCATGACAAAATAATACGGAGCCATAGAATCGTACTGCTCATTCAGTAGAACCAATTTTTCTGTAAATACTCGCTCATTACTTGCCGGATTCACTCTGTCCGCAATCAGTGAAATTTCATTGGAAATTTTACGCCCCTGCTCATCTTCAAAGTATAAAGTCAGACGTTTTTCTTTCTTCTCTTCACTGACTGGTTCCACCTGCAGGAAGTCCAGCCATACAACGTTTGTGGTCAGTGTTCGCGTTTGACTGATCAATGAAACACCAACTTCAGGTATTTCATTACGTCCTCGTTCCGTCTTGATGCGCAGCAAGGGGACCATCATTTCCTGAGGCAAATGCCCCCCGTGTACATATTGATTTCCCCCACCTTGCAGAGCAAAGCGGTTCATGCCTCGTGGAACTGAAATGTAGCCTGAGCTGTCGAGTCTTTCAGATAAGGAAAATGTGAGTCCTAAAGGGTAATCAGGTGCATTTTCCAGAAGAATGAACCGTTTGTTTTTAATCCAGGCTTCTTCACTGTTTTTTACACTTACTTTATCACTCTTAGGTATAGCTCCTCTTGTATAGAGGTAGCCATGATCGGCAGTGACTAAAAAGGACGTAACACTTAGTTCATTGGTCAATCGAATCATTAGCTGCTTTAACTCATCAATCGAATCTTTTGTTGCTGCAAATACCTCTTGTTCCGTTGGGGCATTATCCCCTATGGCATCTACCTTGTCATGATATATATAAATCAGTTTTTTCCCATAAAGGTGTTCTCTTAATTCTTTCTGGTTCCATTCACTTATATCCGTAACTTTGAGTGCGACAGCTTCTGGATGACCACTCTTTTTCAGAATAGCTTCACGATTCTTTATTCCTCTCGTTGACAAGCCATCTGCTAATACTTGACCATCTTCTTTAAACTGCAAAGCTTGATGAGGAAGCAAACTGGCCATTCCGATCGAAGTGATAGAAGGTATTTCCGTCTGCATCCAGTCGATCTCACCATTGAATTTCTTCTCTTTAGTCAGTTCGAGATACAGCTCTTTACCTGCTTCGTAACGTAGACCATCTGATATAAGCACAACAATACGTCTGTCGTTAGCAACATAGGGTTTCACTTCATTTTGATAAAAGTGTGCCTGCAGTTTGGCGTAGTCAAAAACCGTTTGATCAAGATAATAGGCGTCCCATTTATCATTAAAGGCTCTCAGATACTGATTAACATACAGTCGCTCCATCTGATCCTTTACTTCAACCACAAGCTCTTTGTGTGCGCTTGACAGCTCATCGTAATACTCATACAGCTTACGGTAGGCTTGGTCGACATGATAAGCTGATTCGCTGTACAATTGCCATATCTTAGAAGAATCAATGAGTGAGCGAAGTGAGGACTCAGACTCTTCCACAAAATGGTTCAGTTGAATGGCCCATTTCAAGACATGATAAACCGTTCTGAATTCCTCATACCAAATCGTGTTACGCCGTTTGTCCAAAAGTGGAATCAGGCGGTCCATCTCTCCAGTCTGCATATGAATTGATTGGACAATTTCTTTGATCAGCTGCAAGTCAAACCATTTGAATGTTTCTATATTAGCTAAGGTCTGACTAGGTAAATCTCCGAATAGATCGTCAAATGCCCAGCCACTTTCAATTACAGTGGACACAAAATAATAGGCATTCTCTTTATCTTTCGTGTTCATCCATCGATTCATGAAGACGACTACCGGATTACTTTTATGAAGCACATACGGTCTGATGGCTTTAGGAAGCGGCTGGTCCATTTCTGTGGAAAGATAAGTAAAGAAGACATAATGCATTAACTCTTTCACTGATACAGACCCTGACACGCTTATAGACTGATTGTAGCCAGTCAGCTCATCAACCATCTGCCAGAAGCGAGAGTCGTCTCCGAATTTGACCAGCTGGTCCCACTTGTCCTCTTTATGTTCTGCGGACTCTTCAAACAGCTCGATCAAGATAGCCATCCAGTCAGCTGACGGGGCTTTAACTAGAGAAGCAAAAACGCTGTATTCGACTACTTGGCCTGTTTTGAAAGGACTCTGGTCAAACAGTTTCTTGAATTGCTGTATTCTACTTTTTGCTCTGAAAAATACAGGAAACTGATCAACAGCCTGGGTCAGTTCGGCATTATCAGGATCGATGCCAAGAGTCAGATAAAGCTGACTCTTCTCGTCCACTTTCAGTTCTTCGCTGTACAGAAGAACGTCGAGTAACGGATTTTCTTCCATTGGCGGACGGTCCATGCAGATATACAGAAAAAGGTGCGTATCAGTTTTTTCTGATTCAATCAGATAGTTCGTGAGAAAAAAATTATGGTCAGTCACATTAAGTAACTGAATGGCGTCCTTTGACTTACACCATTCAGCAATCGTCTCGCTGTAACTTTCTTCTTTGTCGAATAGATACATGATTTTTCGCTTCTCCCCTTCTTTAAGAGGGGAAGAGAAGTAGGTATCTATACGACTTAAGATATCTTCAGACAAAGAATGACCTCCTTTCTACAGTTTTTCAAAGACATTGAGTGTCTTAGTCTTGGATGATGAATCGTCCGTTATTTCAATATTCTGGAATTTTTCGTAATTTACTTTAACTCCGTCGTCCAGATCCAGATCGATTTGCTGTTTGGCGACGTGATCGATGACCTGATCATACTGGGCCAGTTCCTGACGGTCTTTAGTGTATTCGTCAATCAGTTTCTGAGCACGTGACTTCTGAGCCTGCGTACTCGATTCATCTCTAATGACATGTGACTCATGTTGGATAAGATTATCAATAACTTTCGCTTCATGCAGGACATAATCCGTCCTGAGCTGAGCAATGGTATATTTGTGATACCGATGCAGATACATAAGCCCTCTAAATGCGCCACGCTTACCACTGGTAAACTGCCAATAGATCGGACGCTTCTGATAAATTTTCAGGTGGTCCTTATAGAACTCCTTCATAAAATAACGACGAATGCGGTCACGAGAACTTTCCGTTGCTTTTTTAGTCAGAGCTTCCGCAATAAAAGTAAGATTTTCTTCTAGTGTTTCTTCCCCGTATATGACTGTTAACAGATCTTCTACTTTGTTCATGATGTCATCATTGAAGTACTGATCTTCTGTTAAAGGAATGATATTCGTTTCATCTGGCTGATAAGAAGTATACAAACTGTTGTCCCAGTCTCCACCAGCATAAGCTAATCCTTTTGAATCCAAAGAGTAGCGACCGAACATGACACCGACTAAATAGGATAAGAAACTTTTGACGTCTCGATTAAGATCAGCTTTTCTAACCGTTACATCTTTTTCCTCAACTTCTGGAGTCAATTCGTCTTGTAAACCATAGATGTCAATGAAGATACGATTTAGCTCTTCTTCGTTATCTTTGAGTTGATAGAAGCGTTCATCTGCTACTTCTTTCCACTTAAAGAAACTATCATTTATGGAAGAAGTTTCTTTGTATGTGATGAAAGGATGTTTTTCAAAGTCCCAGGAATTTTCGAAAGAGTCCCATTCTTGTTTTGAAATAAATATATTATTTTTCACAATCTCAATAATTTGCTTTTCGTACTTTTTATTAAATATAATAGGCAGATTGTCTATATCCATTGACTGTACATTAATAGTAGGATTGATAAGCTTTAAAAGATAGTTTGCAATAGGCGTGCATAAATAACCCAAAGAATAAAGCAAAGAATCTTTATTTTCAAAAAAACCGGGGGATCCAGAAACATCCCACAGGAAGCCCTGATGTAAATATCGAGCAGAAAACTTTCCACTAGTTATAAATGGCCAAGTAATTGCTTCTCTTAAATAGAGATGTTGGAGAGTAGTTTTAGAACGATTAAAATCGTTTTTCTTGCTCCAATCTACTACATAATTATTGTTACCGTACCAGTTCCTTCTACTTCCACCCTTACTGTATGGGATCCAGTATTTCTTAGTAAGATCAATATTTCTCATATTGCTTTCGTTAATAGAAATCCTGTCACAATTAATCTCAAACCATAATTTTAAATATATATTATTATTTCCAGTAGTCATACCTGTTATAACATTGGATATATCTTTGAGAGATGTTTTTTCAAAAATTTTAAAAATTTGTTTGCTTGCCCAATATGCAATTGGACTTCCTGGGATTTTGCTGAAGTTCTTTTGTTTAGCAGTATATAGTAATTCCCCATTAGCAAAGTTTTTTTGCTTTTCTCGCGCACTATTGATATCTACCATTCTAATATAAGATGCGTTAAATATAGGAATAACTGAGTTCTTTAATATGAAAGCTGTATTCTGTACGACTTCTCCACCAATTTCTTCAAATGTACGTGTGCCCAAGTGAATCATATTGATAATTGTCTGATTTTTGAGTAATTTATTTCTTAGTTTTTCAAAAGACGATAAAAACATCCATGATTGTTGATTAATAGTTCCAATATAACCGTGCTCTTTTGTAAGGTTTCTTGTTAGTTCCATGAAGACTGCAAACAAGTCACTTTTTTCATCAGGGTAGTACTTTTTGAGATATTTCTTAATTTTAGCATCCATTCCTTTACTACCCATATAAGGGGGATTAGTTACGACAACATCATACTTTTTAACTAATAAATAATATTGCGCAATCAAATCTTCTAGAATAGGCAAAGAATATTCAATTAAGTCAGTCGTCATTAAATCAAGATTTGCCTCTTCTCTAATATAAGCAATCTGTTGTTCAATTTTTGCTATATCAATTTCAGGAACTTGAATGATAGAGCCGTATAATTTAGCATCTTCAAAGGTGTTTATAAGTTTTGCTGTTTCTTCTAGAAGGATCTCATCATTTTTTGAAAATAAAGATATTTGTTCATCGTCTATAGGATTGCTTTCTTCGATACTGAGCACGTGAACAGTATAGTCACGACTAAATAAGCGGCGGTCATATTCCCTAGCTTTCATGACCAATGCAAAAGTAGCTAGTTGCGCAGCCCTCTTATCAATATCAAGACCATATAAATTATTTTCAAGTATAAGTTTTGGTATTTCTCTTTCCCTAAAGCCACGTGACAGATATATTTTATGAAAGACTTCAAAAGCATAAATCAGAATATGGCCAGACCCACAGCTTGGATCCAGGAAAGAGATTTGTTCTATATCTAATTGAGGGTCTTTTATATTTTCTAACTGCTTTAAAACGGCTTCTTCTTGCTCTGCATCATCTAAGTAATAGTTTAATGATGATCTGATTTCTTCATCGGGGTGAGATTCTAACCATAATCTTCCAAGAGAATTATCCACCATGTATTCTACTATCCAACGTGGTGTAAATAACTGAGTAGCCGGACCAATTTCCTTTTTCCCGATTTTCTTATTTTTCTTCAGATTTTTAAAGACGTCATCTTTTTCCTCTGAAATATAAAACTGATACAACCATCCGACAATCTCTACTTCTTTCCAGCTTTCTTCATCGATCATATTTACAAGGTCTCTGATGACACTGTTCTCATTCAATAAATTATCCGGCAACAATAAGGCCATGGCGTCGGATATCGGTTCAAAGACATTGGGCAAGATGTCACCCAATTTATTGCTTTGCTGGATAAGCAGATACTGGTACAGGTTGTTCAGTTGGTTCTCTTCTTTTAATTTGTATACATGGTCCTTTTTAAGGTTCAGTTCATCTGTCAACAGCAATACGTCGGTCAGGGCATCTGGTTCTTTCTTCCCTTCTTTTTCAGAAGACAAAATGCGCATGCCGATCGGGAGGAAATTATTCACTTCCATATAGCGAAGCGCAACGAAGCGGTTGAACCAAGTGTAAGCCGCTTCGCTCATGACAGCTTCATACCCATCCAGAGCAATTTTGTTCTTCAAATGTGTGTATAGCTTGCGCTCCCTGTCTCCCATAACCGTTCCGTTGATAATCAGGCCGTCCTCTAATTCTTGTAAAGGCGTAATAGATTCTTTAGTGATCCCAAAGCTGTAGGCCTTTTGTCTAACGGCTTGTTCGATATCTCTGCGTGCTTTTGTCGCAAACTGTTTTAGCTGTGTTTTGTTCACCTTCATGCTCCTTTACAGCAATTTAATAATATCTGCATCTTCCAAATACGTGAGTAATGTATCGCGAAGATTATTCACATATTCGTTGATGTCGTCTTCCGAGCGTAGTTCAGTATAGGCAGTCGGATGAATATCTGCTTTATTGATGATGGCAGATTTTTCTTTTTTGATAGGGGTAATGGGTTTGCTCGGTTCATCTTCTTTAGGCCGAGCAGTTACTTTTGATTTTGCCTCAGGTTGAACACTTACTTTCTTTTGCTCATCTTCTAACTGTTTCGAAATATCATTTTTCGCTTTTTCAATTTCTTTAAAAAATGAAACCTTTACAGTACTGCTTAAATCTTTTGCGGACTTCAAGTCTCTTACTGTACCAGCTGAAGTTACTTCCTGCTCCATATGACTGAATTGGAACTTCACTTTCCGGTAGATTTTCTGATAAGGGTCATGCCCATTCAGTTCTTCCAATTGTTTTAAAATGTCAGATTGGTCATGCTCGATTTCCTCGCTGATGGGTTTGGCCACATTTTCCAGTTCTTCAGTATATTCAGCATCGAAGCGACTGGTCCACTCATCTAGTTCATTCATTTTACGGTAAGGCTGAGGCATATCTATTATCGTTTTCATCTCATTATAGATGTGAGTGAGTTCGTCATTATCTATATAATTACGGTCTTTCTCAAAGCGATTGATCTGAGATTGCGCTTTGTCATAAATATCACGCTGATTTTTAAAGAATCCTTTAACGTCTTCCAGATCCAGGAAGTCGTCAATCAGGTCTTCACCGACATCGATAAAATGGGTCAGGAAATCACGTGAATCAGTAATTGTTACAAGGCGTTCGACCTGAGTCAGTGTCTCCTGAACTAATTGACGGTCTGGGTAGTGTGCTTCTCTATAGTGACTCAACAAAATGGATAATTCTTTTTCTTTAGTGCTTAATTTATCTGAAAGAATCGCCGCCATTTCATCTTCTTTGTCACCAATTGATGTGATACCAAACAATTCGTTAGATACCGTCTTTACTTTTTTGATGAAGCTGGGATCCAGGGTTTCACGTTTAATCACCAGTATTTTTTCCTGAGTGGCTTTTCTAGTGACCTCTCGAACAAAAGCAGTATCATCTGGCGTCAGTTTACGACTGTTTAATGTAAATTGAACTTTTTCCAGTTTGATCATTCGAATCAGACTAGCCAGAATATCCAGTTCTTTCCAGCCGTAAGGTTCTATAGTGAACCGTTGAACCAATTCCAGTAATGTGATGGTCTTGTTCAATTCATTTTGCATATTTAAATAACTTTCAATTTCTTGAGTGGCGTCTGCATTTTCATCTTCATAGTCTTCGAGCATCGAGATGTTCTGGTTGGTACATAAACGTTCCAGTTCATGACGATCGTAGTTTTTCTCTATATACATCAGTTTCGGATAGATTGTAGAAACGAGCGTCTGTAAACCCTGACTGATGCGCTGTTCAGGCGATCCACTAGTCTGAACGACCGATCCATTGACAATGATATCCGCTTCATTTACGGCATCTTTTAATTTGATCAGCGATACTTTTTCCAGCTGGCTTCGCTCGGCAGCTTTACGGCTGCGAATGCTGTCTTGAACGGGAGTCAATGATTGGGTACTTTGATTTCTTAAGTACTGATTGATTTTCATCCACTGTCTGATTTCTTTAAACGTTTCTTCTTCTGGTAAACGAACGATTATTTTGTCTGATTCACGTTGGGATAAGGCTAAGACAGCTGAATCATTATAATATTCAGAGTAAGACGTAATAAAGCGGACACCTAATGATGTAGCAGAATTTTTAATTGGACGATCATCGATCCACTGAGACAAGTCCATCAAATAAGACACATCAGGGCGATCAGCAAACGGTTTATAGTCGAATTTTTTCAAATCCAATACTTCATTGCTTAATCGTCTTCCGGCATCCATGACATACTCTGAAGTGGGAATCGAGATGTTTTCAATTTCACGATTGATATCCTGTTCTTCATTGGTCAGGAACAGATATTTATTCCCTATACGCTGGATCAGAAACTCGTCTTCCAATAAATCCAGTGACCGTTTGATTTTCTTATTCAGTGCAATGAGATCTTCGTCAATAGATGAAATCATCAGTGTAGTCAAGTTCTTAATGGTGCCCGGCATTTCATCGACGTAGCGAACCAGAAATAACAGTTTCAAGACAGCAACATCAAAGTCACCAATGCTGTCATTTTGATCGGCTTTAATAATCGTTGAGCGAACGGAATGTTCCAATGCCTGTTCGATGTTATCGTAAAAGACATAAAACGGAACAAGAGTATTCAGGTCCTGATCTTTATACATAATAGTCGCCTGTTGAATAGACTCAAGAAGGTTACGTTCACCATCCGATAAATGTTTCCCAGCAGAGCCATGCTCTCTTATACCCGTAAATACTTTTTGAAGAAGATTAAACTGATACGGCACAAACGGATAGACTTTAGAGAAGTCATCGCTGTTCTGGTAGAAACGCATCGTAGCAGCATCTTCAAACTCCAGCTTGTTTTTCAGCACGATTTCATTTTCAGTGTAAATAGATAATAGTTTGGAATGAGCTTCAGCTTTTTTCTCCAATAGTCTGATTTTAATGACTTCGTCTGCATTGGCACTACTTAAGCTGACACGTGTATTGAATCGTCCTTGTATTTTAGAAAAGTCAGTGGATGACATCTCTTCACTTAGACTGTTGATGTCCTGCTGTGAAGTGACTAATACCCACACTTTTCCATGGCAGTATTTGCCTAAATCTTCAACGACCGTCTGAAGATTCAGCATCAGCTCTGTGTTATCAGCAATATACTGGCCAACTTCATCCACTGAAAAAATCAGACGGTAGTTGTCTTCTTTTGTGGACACATACTCTTTGATCCGTTCAGCAAAACGTTCAACTGAAATAGAATAACTTTTTTCTCCATTATCAAGCCAGCGTTCAGCACTTTCTTCTGAACTGTCCATTGCTTTAGCTAATGCTGTAACGGTTTCGTCGAAATGATAAAAGATTGACTCCCGCTCTGTTTGCCAGTCCATCCCCGTCTCTTCTTCAAAATAGGCTTTGAAATCTTCATATTGTCCTTTTTTGTCGAGTGTTTCTTCCAACTCTGCTAACCAGGGAATGCTGGCTGAATAGCCGCGCATTTCGTTGAATACTTTGTTGAACACTTTGACGATAGCTGTCTTGTTTTGTTTGCTGTCTGAATCCGCCTTGGAATCGATGTTGAACAAGACAACTTCACTAGGATAACGAGTCGAATTTTCCATTATCTTATGTAATTCTTGCCCATTCACTTTTTCCTTGAAGAAATCGACAGGTCGTTTGCCGTCAGCTTCTAGATCTGACTGCAGAAGATAAGACAATATTTTTAAAAAATGCGATTTCCCGGATCCGAAAAATCCTGATATCCATACACCTACTCGGTCTGTTGGCTGATTATAGGCTTTATTATATGCAGTATAAAAGGTCTCAAAATGACGCTTTAGTTCATCAGTAACTACATATTCTTCCAGTTCTTTCTTCATGACGGCTTTATCCTGTTGTCCAATTTTAATGACCCCTTGGATATCACGCGTAATGTCTTTTTTAAATAGCTGTTCTATGTTCATCGTATTTTCCTCCCTTGAGCTTAATTTTCTATCAGTTTAAATGCTCTATAATAATTATCGTCTAAAAATCGTGAGAAAAGCCTCAAACTGCCATTTTCATATCGCCCAGGATAAAATAGGATAAGTGGTTTTTTCTCTACAATAGTCTGCAGATTATTGAGGACTGTATGAGAACGGATAACCGGATAGGCTTTACCGACACCAGTCAAGAAAATCATTGAATCCTCATCCATATGTTCCTTAATATAACTTACGATCCAGTCGTCGTTAGTCGCTAATCTCAGTGCTTTTTTCATTTTGTCATACAAAAATTCACTGCCTTTTTTCTCTTCCATCTTGAAGTTTTTGTCCATATATCCTCTTTGACGGAAAAATTCTAAAACAACCTCATACAAATCAAATTCCTGAACTGTGACTTCATTATTTTCCGAATGAATGTGTTTTTTTAAATAAGGAAGAGCTTCCCTCACAGCCAGTTCATCCTCCGGTTCGTAATCAAAGATATAGAAGCCAACCTCATTTCCTAAGCCTTTGTTGGTCATGAACTTAGGATCAGCTAACTTTTCATTTAATTCTTCCAGCCTTACAGAAATTGGCCTCACTGTAATACCTCCCCTAGCAATACTTCTACAAGCAATTTTTCTTTGTGGTTTATTAAATAGCGTTCGACATCTGGGGCAATAATAGGACGGTGCAGAATTACCTTTTCATCTCCACTATCGGCATAATCGGCGTCCACTAATGTCTGGTGATAAGCGTTAGTTAATCGCTCACGGGTTATCTCTTTCCAATTTTTAACAGTGTCATTTTGTTCCGCTTTTTTATCAAAAAAAGTCAGAGTGTCCTGTCTGTGTACAACATAATCAAGTGTCAACCACTTGTCAAATACAACTTCTCTCATCCACTCATATAAAAGCTGATCTTTACTTAAAATACCATAAAGCAGAATAAGCTTGCTCGTCTGTGAATCACTTCTTATAAAACTTTGAAATAAATCATCATCCAAATAAGCTAGTCGTTTTTTAATTTCATGATAAAACCTATTTCGTCTATCTATACTTTGCAGTCCTAACAAGTTGTCATCCACAACTTGTTTTTTTATCTGATCATCTCCCAATCCTTCATCAATTAAAGAAGCAATCAATTTAGTTTCTCGATACAAGAATGGTCGAGTATTCAAAGTAGTTGTGTACTTTTGTGTCATTACCTTTCGCCCTTTTCTAAAAGACTTTAATACTATTAAGTATAACACTTTAGGTAATGTTCATGAAGAGAAGAATTAAAGTCTAGCTTCAATTTCTGTAGTTTTTGTAAGCATGTTTAAATACTGTTATATACCAAGCTTTTTTTTGTTATAATTGATCAAACACATTTAGGAGGTTGAGTATGAAAGAGAATTTTCATGTTCACAACTACTCATTAAATAATTTACTAAATTATGTGGAAACAGATACAATAGCGGTTCCCGAAATACAACGCCCATTTGTGTGGAAAGCTAAACAAGTGAGAGATCTTATTGATTCATTGTATAATGGGTACCCTATTGGCTACTTAATTACATGGTCAAAACCTAATGTTAGGACACGCCATGGTCAAGTATCAAGTGGTCATCAATTACTGATAGATGGTCAGCAAAGGATTACTGCTTTAATGGCCGCTGTAATGGGGAGAGAAGTAATCAATAAGAAATATCAAGAAAAACGAATTAAGATAGCATTCAATCCATTAGCTGAAGATGATGAAGAAGCTTTTGCAGTTCAAACTCCTGCCCATGTTAAAAGTTCCAATTGGATACCTGACATTTCTGTTTTAATGAATGGGAGTTTTGACCCCTATATCTTTATTCCAGAATACTGTGAAAAAAATAGCGGCATATCTCCACAGGAAGTGTCACCAAAGATTCAGCAGCTAATCAATATCAAAAATATTCAAGTTGGAATTATCCAGTTATCGAACGAGTTAGAAATTGAAGAAGTAACAGAGATTTTTATTAGAATCAACTCTAAAGGGACTACGCTTAACCAAGCGGATTTTGCTATGTCAAAAATCTCTTCTGAAGATAAACTTAATGGTGCTATAATTCGTAACGCCATTGATTATTTCTGTCATGCTTTTGAAGATTCTTCTTTCTATAAGTACATCACAAGTAAAGATAAGAAATTCTCCAGTTCAGAATATTCTCGTTATGTAAAGTGGGTATCAGACAAAAGTAATAATCATATTTATACTCCAAACTACAGTGACATATTACGAGTTTCATTCATGTCTCAATTTAAAAAAGCTAAACTTTCAGATTTAGTCAGTCTTCTTTCGGGTAGAGACTTCAAGCATAGGACTTTCTTAGAAGAAATTGCAGAAGACAGTTTTAAAAAACTTGAACTGGCACTGCATAACACAATGAATGAACACAATTTTAAAAGCTTTGAATTGACTTTACAATCTGCAGGATTCGTAAATAGTAAATTGACTAACTCACAATTGACATTAAATTTTTCCTATGCACTTTACTTAATTTTAAAAAAAGACTCTTCTATGAACAAAATGGAAATTACTAAATTTATTCAGAAATGGTATGTTCTTACTACCCTTACAAGTCGCTACATTGGTTCGCCAGAAACTACGATGAATAGAGACTTACGTTTAATTCAAGAAAGAGGATTTATAGAATTCTTCAAAGAAGTTGAAAGCGCAGAGCTTTCTGATACTTTTTGGGATGTTGGCTTAGTTCAAAACATGGAAACTAATTCTGCAAATAGCCCCTACTTTAATGTCTATAAGGCAGCAATGATACGTTCTAATAGTCAAGGGTTCCTAACAAAAGGAGTCAACACCAAAGATTTACTTGATATTATTGGAGATGTTCATCACATTTTTCCAAAAAATTACTTACAGAAGAATGGATTTGATAATAGAAATGAGTATAATCAAATAGCTAATTATACTTTTCTATTTAGAGAAGCTAACATTCAAATTGGAAATAAATCTCCTAATGAATATATGAGAACAGTTATAAATCAGATTAGTTCTAAAAAAACTGTTATTGGTGATATCATTGAAGAGAGTGATTTAAGAATAAACTTGGATCAGAACAGTATTCCGCAGGACCTACATGCTATGGATGCTTCAGATTATTTAGAATTTTTAAAAATTCGCCGAAAATTGATGGCTGAAAAAATCAAGGAGTATTATTATTCTCTTTAAATAACTATCGTAATCAGGTAATATTACCTATATTGAATAATATCGAATTAAATACTAAAAGCAGTCTATATCTGATAATTTTAGATATAGACTGCTTTTATATGCATAGATATTGAATTCTGCTTTCTATAATCATAGTATTAAATAACTATATAAGAATTCGATGTAGTGATTAAGATTGAAGATCTGATAATGATACTAGTAGAAACCTACTTCCTTTCTTAATGAATGTCACTCCTGTATTTTGATTATTAGTGTTTATAGCAAACTTAAACAATAGTTGAAATAATCTAATTTGCTTATGCAAGTCTATTATATCTGCTCCTCGGTATCCACCTTCGAATTGTCCAGTGTAGATTTGTTTTGACGCTTCTGAACGAATGACTCCATCCCTTCATCTTTTAGGAACTGACTGAATGGTACAAGTTCCTCTGCTTCGTACCGTTCTTTAAATGCGCGAATCTCTTCTTCTGAATATAAGGCTGGATCTAATTCCAGTGCTTCAGCCGGTATCGGACGATCATCAGTGATTTTTACATTAATGACTACTGTCTTTCCGGATTTCTCTAAATCAACAGCTTTCTGGAAGACGTCATGCAGGTCGCTGATTTCACTGACCGTCAGTCCAACAGCGCCTTGAGCTTCGGCTATCTTAGCGTAGTCCACTGACTGGAAATCGACGCCGTAATAATAGTGATTAGTGTCCTCCTGCTCGGCTTTGATGAAGGCATACTCCTCATTTGAGAATACGACATGGATGCTTGGCAAATTGTACTGAACACACGTGACGATATCCTGCATCACCATTGAAAATGCCCCATCTCCTGTCAGATCCCACAATAAGCCACAAGTAAAGTTAAATGATTCACTTCTTTATTGGATAATTCGTCATTATACAGTTCAGAAATTTTTTCTTTCACATTCCCGGATCCTATTCGCAGGATATGATTAAACGATTCATACTCTCCGTGAATATCGCTTATGTATAACTCCGTTCCTTTAGGCAGACCATTTATTACGTTTAAGTTAATCAATTCGGCCATCACATCTTCAGTACTAGGAAAATTTTCATGCAGCAATGAGACAAAGTAGTTATCCATCTTTAATATTCCTCCTCAGTTTAGTAAGCAGTTCATTAAGTAAAAGCTAATGTATTAATGATAATCATACTATTATTACAGCGTAGCGTCTAGGTATCATCAGTTCCCTTAATACATAGACAACTCTACACTACGAGATAATCGAAGTTTAGTGCAAGGCAATTTAACTCGGCTTTAGATTTAGATGCAAAAACAAGTAGTTTAAGCTTTTTCGGAACAAGTGGTGCTAAACATCTGACCGCACTTGTCTTGAATACGTCTATTCGAAACAAGTGGCGCGAAAATCTGACCATACTTGTCTTGAATACGTCTATTCGGAACAAGTGGCGTAAATATCAAACCACACTTGTTCCGAATAAGATAAATTCCCTTCAAAATAAACGCAAAATCCTTACTTCTCGTCGCTATTTTCTATAAATAAACGCAAAAACAGACCAGCTAAGATTCGTGACTTAGCTGGTCTGTTTTTTTCTACACTGATAATTCTTTCCATAAACTTGGTCGAAGATGGCGGTGTTGGCTATCGATTGAAAAAAATTATATATTTTTATACAGCTTGTTGTCAGTACCTCCACTACCAAAGTTTTTAGTTTACTGATTCCAATTTTATTCTGACACTGCTGAAATCTTCAACATGATACTTGTCAGAACACTCATACCATGGGGCTTTAGGATCCATATAGAGTCCTTTATACATTAATTCATTTCCATATAAAGTCACATCTGACTGGTTGAGTCGATATTCTTTATCTAGATCTAATCCGACAAATTTCACGCGAGGCATTGCTTTATTGGCTTCTGCCAGAATTGTATAGTAGTAAAACAGTGCTTCGTTCTTTTCCTCATCTACAAAAATCCAAGCGGTTTGATTTTTTCCTTCAAAAGGATTCAAGAGTCTGTAGAAATCGCCATATTGAATGAGTCTACGATGTTCCTTGTAAAAAGATACTTGGTCCTTCACTGTTTGTTTCTCTTCATCCGAAAGCGAGGTGACATCTAATTCATAGCCTAGATTTCCTGCCATTGCAACATCTCCACGCATTTTCAAGGAAGTCATTCGGTTGACTTGATGATTAGGAACAGCTGACACATGGGCCCCCATAGAACTAATTGGCATAACAAAGCTTGTTCCTGTTTGAATGCCTAATCGAGCTACTGCATCAGTGTTGTCAGACGTCCATGTTTGAGGCATATAGTAAAGCATTCCAGGATCATAGCGTCCGCCTCCACCCGAACAACTTTCCCAAAGAATATTAGGATAACTGGTAACCAGCTCCTCTAACACGTCATAGAGTCCCAGAACAAATCGATGTGAAACTTCTCCATCACGAATCAAAGGTGACTGTGACCCGATTTCTGTCAAGTTTCTATTGAAATCCCACTTGATATAGTCGATGGGTACCTCATCTAATATGGCTGTCATCTGTTTGACAATATGCTCTCTGGCTTCTTTTTGACTATAATCTAAAATATACTGTTCCCTACTATGACTAGGATGACGATCGTTCGCCTTTAATAGCCACTGAGGATGATTTTTGTATAATTTACTGTCTTTTGAAATCATCTCCGGTTCGAACCATAATCCGAACTTCATTCCTTTATTTTTTACGGATTCTGCTAAAGATTTAAGCCCGTTAGGCAGTTTTTCTTCATATTCAAACCAGTCTCCGAGTGAAGTGGTGTCATCATCTCTTTTTCCAAACCACCCATCATCCAGTACAAACAGTTCCATCCCTAGTTTCGAAGATTCTTCAGCAATTTTTTCAATCTTCTCTTCAGAAAACTCAAAATAAGTCGCTTCCCAATTATTGATCAAAACAGGACGTTCTTTAAATTGATGTTCACCACGTATCAAGTGGTTCTGGTAAAGTTTATGCAACTCCTGAGACATATCATTTGTTCCTTTATCGCTGTAAACCATAACCACTTCTGGTGCCTGAAAATAATCTGTCGGTTCTAGCTTCCAATTAAAATGCTCAGGGTTGATTCCCATCTGTGCTCTTGTTTGATCGTATTCACTGACTTCAACACTTCCGACAAATTCTCCGGTATAAACAAAATGAAAACCGTAAACTTCACCGGTATGTTCAGTAGTCTGTGGATCAACTAATGCAAAGAACGGCTGATAGGTATGAGCAGTTGTTCCCCGTTTTGAATCGATTTTGTGGACACCTCGAGAAAGCGGGTTTCTTCTCAACTCTCGCTCTCTTCCCCACGCTCCAGATAGTTGAATGAAATCAAAGTCTGAATGATCAAAATCTACTGAAGCACTAAGCAATTTATTTATCTCAATAGCTTCTTTTCCATCATTTTTAATTGTTACTGATCTAGTAATAATAGAGAATTCTTTAAAAATTGTGTAATGTAGACTGTACTTCATGTTATATAATTCATCTTTTAAATAGACGATCAACGTTTCCGCTTCGCTTTTCTCATTTAAATAAGTGTGAGGTAATCCCTCAAGTTCAGGCTTTCCTTCAATGATTTCATAGCCTTCATAACTTAGCTGGGTTACGAAGGATCCGTCTTTGTAGCGATGTTCAAGTGCCGTTTCTCTAAAATCCCCATAGCCATTTACAGGGAATTCTTGAGCTTGAGTATTCATTGAAAACTCTCTTCCCTCAACATTAAATGGAGTTGGACTAAATGAATGGTCAGATAATGGAAAATCTCCATTCATTGTATTAGACTGGATAGCTTTTCCCCAGTAATTATGAATCAGGAATCGATCATTTTCTACTGAAAATTGATAGCTTATTTTACCATTCGTCAGGTGAAAACTTTTTTGGTGTTCGTTATAAACAATAGACATGTGTGCCTCCGTTTTTCTAAAAATTGTTAATCTTAATCTTATTTCACTGTTCCGCTTGTCATACCGGATATGATATTTTTCTGGAATATTAAATAAACAACCAATATGGATACAATACCGATCACGTATGATGCAAATGACGGGCCGAAATCATTAAAATATTGACCTTGATAGTTATACTGAAACAACGGCAAAGTCCAGTTACTGCTTCTGCGGTTTAAAATGAGTAGAGGTAACAGAAAATCATTCCAAATCCATAAAATATTGATAATAAGAACAGTAGCATGCATGGGTTTAAGAACTGGAAAAATTACTTTGAAATACGTTTGGAATGCATTGCACCCATCAATTGTAGCAGCTTCGTCCAGTTCGATTGGAACGACCGCTCGAATGTAGCCTGTATACAAAAACAAAGATTGTGGAATTGAAAAGGTTAAGTACAAAATAATCAATCCTGGAATTGTCAGTAAATTAAAATCACTCATTAACCTTGTGATCGGCAGCATGATGACCTGGAAAGGTACAAAAATACCAATAATCAACAAGAAATAAATCATCTTAAAACTTTTATTCTTCGTCATGTTTCTTACCAGAGCAAAAGCGCCCATTGGAACCACGAGTACGATCAAAATAGCAGACAGAATGGTTATAACTGTTGAGTTCCAAAAATACGTCCATACTCCATCAGCAAATACTCTTTGAAAATTATCCCAGGTAAAGGGGTTAGGTATGCCAAAAAAGTTTCCGGTGATTTGAGACGTTTCTTTAACAGAACTGGCAAATGTCAAGTAAAGCGGTATGATTATAAACGCTATTCCAGTTGATAATAAACTGTATTTAATGACTCTTTTCATCAAAACTTTTCCTCCTATCACACTTCGAAACGACTGCTGATATGCAATTGAACTATAGATATAATAATAATGATTAAGAAAAGGATCATTGCGATTGCATTAGCATACCCTGCTTGATTAAAGGTAAATGCTGTATTGTAGACTAATAACCCTAAACTTGTTGTACTATTTTGTGGGCCCCCGCCAGTCAAGGCAAAAATATTATCGAATGCGGTCAACCCGGATTTTAAAGCTAGAATAAATACAATACTGATTGACGGAAGCAAGTAAGGAAGTTTGATATTAAAAAAAGTCTGTACTTCTGTTGCCCCATCAATCTTTGCAGCTTCTAAAATTTCAGTTGGAATACTCTGTAACCCTGCCAGAAAAATAATGATAGGCATGGCAACTCCCTGCCACAACGCTACAAATGATACTGCCCACGGTGCAGTACTTGCACTGGCAAGTAAGTTATTTTTAAGAAACTCTATATCGAACAATTCACCAATTTGAGGAATACCATAATTAAAAATTTGGCTGAATATCAGACCAACAGTAACTGTACTTAAAACAGCTGGAAAAAAATAGGTTGTTCTAAAAAATCCTCTGCCAGGCATTTTCTCATTTAATAGCAGTCCTACTCCTAAACCAATCGTTATCTGCCCTACAATCATCACAATCGTAAATAATGTCGTGAAACGGATACTGCTGATGAATCTAGAATCAGAAAAAACAGCAGTATAGTTGGAGAACCCAACCAGATCATAATTTTGTGTAAGTCCGGTATAATTTGTTAAACTCAAGAAGAATCCTTGAATTAGAGGCGTTAAAAAGAAAACGGTTTGTAAAACGATAGGTATGATCAAAAATAGATAGCCCCAGTGTCTGGATAAAAAGCTTTTCTTCATCAATCTCTCTCCTAAGTATTGATTTTTTATTAAAGCAGAAGCAAGTGATCACCTCTGCTTTAACTTTCTATGCAGATTATTTCATTGGATCGAAAAATTGGTTTAGACTATTTGCTAAAGCCTCTTCATCTCCTCCGCCATTAATAAAATCAACTGTCGTGTGCCAGAACCCTTCTTCAGAATCCCAGTCTCGATGAAGCCAAATCATTTGTTGATCTGTAAATGTATACTGAGTGATTCCATTTGTTTCTTCAAATGAGTCGTCTTCTTGCAGCTCAACTAACGAGGTCGGCATCCCGTCTACTTCGTAATAGCGTCGAAGAACGTCTGGATCACTCATATACTCTAAGAATTGTAAAGCCAGTTCAGGATTACTGGTTGATTCACTAACTGAAAAGGCCAGATCAGCAGCACCTACTGTTAATTGTTCACCCGGATTTTCTCCTGGATAGGCAAACGAGCGGACTGTAAAGTCAGGATTTTGCTCATTGATTGCTGGCAACGCCCAGATCCCATTAGGCATGATAAGTGCGTCTTCATTTGTAAAAGCAGCTATCGCATCATTGTATGAGGCACCAGCTGAGTTTCTCTGTGCATTGCCTATTAAAAGCGAAAGCTGGTCCGTGACTCTCTGAAATTCAGGATCTTTCGTACTGATCGCTCCTGGTTCGCTATGCCTTAGATAGTCATTAGCCCCATCATATCCCCCAGCGGCTTGTGCCCATGCCAACTGATGAAAGCCGTTTAGAGTCCAGGAATCTGCAGTAGAAAATGCTCCTGCAAAAGGGACTTCGCCTGCATTATTTATATCTTCAACAAGCTGCTCAAATTCTGCCCATGTTTCCGGTACTTCTAAAGACAGCTCATTGAATTTATCTTCATTGTAGAAAAATCCCCAAGCGTTTGTCGTTAAAGGTAAAGAATAAATCCCATCATTGATAGCATATTCTTCAGCAGCACCTTCTACGATATTATCCATAAATTCCTCGTTAGATAATTCTATAAATTCACCAGCCGATGACCATTGCTGAAAATCAGTATTTTGAGGAAAGATATTTATGATATCTGGAGCATCATTATTTGCTATCCTTGTGCGTAAAACAGTTCCAGGATTAGGAACACTGACCAATTCCAAATCTGCCTCATATTCTTCATTAAAATCATCAACTATCGCCTGCAGCTGAGCCTGCATTTCCGGCTTCTGACTGAACACTTCAAGCGATCTGCTGCCAGCTGAATCATCATCACCATTCCCGCATGCGGATAACAAAAATGCTGAAGTGGCTAAAACGACATATTTTTTATCAAATTTCATTATTTTTCCTCTTTTCTGTATTTAAAATAATAGCTATCATTTCTGCAAAGTTTATAAAAGATAGCGCTTTATTTAATGAACAAGTTCAGCATACCTTGATAAAGCATTCTAATTAATGGCATTTTGTTATATATACATGGTAAAATGTTAGGTAAGAATTATGAAGGGGTGATATTTTTGTTAATCTATTCAGAACACAATGTGAATATGCTGGATCTTTCGATAGACTTTTGCGGATATGAAGACCTGGAACCTTCTTACAGCTATGGCCCTTCTGTTAGAAATAATTATGTTTTGCATTATATAACGCACGGAACGGGAACCTTTTATTACAATCATGAGAACTTTGCTTTAGAAGCCGGAGACCTGTTTTTGCTGAAACCTAACGAAATGACATACTATGTCGCTAACAGTAGTGATCCCTGGTCTTATTACTGGATCGGCATCAGCGGAACAAAGCTGGAAGACCTTTTAAGCTTGAGTAAAATAAATGAGACCGCCATTTTAAAATACAGTCAATCTAAAAAAACTAAAACTATCGGAAATTTAATTAAGGAAATTGTTTTGCAGACAGAGAGTAACTTAACTCAATTAGATTACATCAAAGCATACAGCTACCTCTATTCCATTATGTATGAGCTGGGAAAAGCTTATCCAAATCCTTTGAGAGAAAACAAAATCAAACACGACTATTTTTCGCAAATAAAAAACTATATTGATCAAAATTATCATAACAACATAGACATTCAATCCATCGCTGATCAACTAAATATTAACCGCAGTTATCTGAGTGTTTTGTTTAAAAAAAATATAGGTCTTTCACCAAAGAAATATATGATGGATGTAAGGATGAAAAGAGCCAGCCAATTATTATTTGCAACCAAGATGACGATAAATGAAATTGCTTTTTCAGTCGGCTACAATGATCAAGTCACCTTTTCAAAAGCATTCAAGAACTATTTTCTGTTAACTCCAAGTCAATATCGAAAATCTACACAAAAATGAAGCTCGACTAGACACTTTTATCGGTCCAAAGAGAGCGACTTATATTATTGAATACTGTCAGCATAATGGCCCTTTTATTTCCTAAAGCCAAGTGAAAAATGTTAATCAAATTGGAGATGGCATCTATAGTAACTTGCGAGAGGAGTTTAACCTGAATTAATGTTAGCAAGTCTAACTAATGAAAAAGAGACTTAATTCTAATATACTTGAGTTCGATTGCTTCAAACAACAGCTCATTCCTTAGAATGATGTATATTTTATCAGCTCACTGATAAAATAGTCTGCTTTGTACTTTACTTAAGGAGTTCAGGATTTATTCGGCAGTACTCCTTAAGATAATAGGCGTATCTTAAGAAGTAATGACAGTTTTCGGGCAGACTTCTTTGGTTTTTTCGTAATCTTAAGAAGTATTTCCGATTTTCAAGTCTACTTCTTAAGATTTCATCAAATTAATTAATAAAATAATAAATTCAAAGAAAAAAAGTGAGTTTTCGATTCTTTTGCATATATTAATAGAGACGACTAAATAATAGGAGGCTCTATGCACATGATACTCAAAGAACGTACAAAATCAATCAACCACCGTATACTAGAATCTTTAAATTGCCGCATGAATTTATCGTTTAATGAGAAATTACAGTATAAGAACCAAATCAAGGGTTTTGAAGGTGAGAAACAATTTGATCATTATATGAAAGACTCACTCATCAATGGCTTAGTGATCAATGATTTGATTTTAAACACACAAGATACACAGTACCAAATTGATTCTCTACTTATTACGGCTGATCATATCTATTTGTATGAAGTCAAAAACTATTCCGGATCGTATCATTATAAAGAAGGAAGTCTTTTTTCGAAATCCGGGCATATTTTGCAAAGTCATTTAGCACAAGCAGATAGAAAGAAAGCTTACTTGTATAATTTATTGTTAAAGTACGGTTATCAAACCGCTATATCATCTTACGTCATTTATATAAATCCGAATTTTTATGTCTATTCTCTACCCCCAGATCCAGCCATAATATTTGCAGGACAGTTACCAGACCATTTTACTCAGTTTGGGGGAAAAACGCCGATAGCAAATGATAGGAATATAGCTATAGCAGAAAAACTCGTTAATCTTCATGACAGCAAGTATCGGCCATCTAATCTGCCTGAGTATGAATTTGATCAACTTGAAAAAGGCATCTTGTGTCCGGAATGCTTTTCCTTCGACTACACTGCCTCCCGACAACTGCGTACATGCTCTCAGTGTGGGCACCAAGAAAAAACGACTGAAGCCATTCATCGCAGCATAGAAGAATTCAGACTGCTTTTTCCTGATAGTCGACTGACTAAACAACTGATTTATAGATGGTGCGGAAGCACATGGTCCAAATCAAGAATACAAGATGTCTTGAGTAATAACTATCACACTCATTTCGCTGGAAGAGGCACATATTACAGTTAAATCGATACTATCTTCAGGTGTTCCAGAAATTATTTTCTCAACTTCTGAAGATTCCGGGTTTTCTATAGAAGTAAGATCCTAATTTCGAGCTACTTCTGAAGATTAGTCGTTAATCTTCAGGAGTTACCGGTTAAAACTCACTAACTCCTTACAATAAACGGTCATTTTTCGGAAATGAGAATTTCAACTAAAAACAGTCCCGACATTATATTAATCTGCAGAAAAAGAGGGCCCATCCTGATGATGAGACCCTCTTTTCTTTTTGAAAGAAAAACTAATTTAACGGATTTCCCCAGTGTGAGCATCGACGTCCTGGTCTTCTCCACCTTCAATGTCTACTTCATACACCGTAAAGCCGTTTTCCAGCTCAAGATCCCATTCTTCAACGTAACCTGATCCTGCTGCTTCAAGTGCAATAGCCATTGCTTCTTGCGGACTGATTATGCCGTCCAAATCAAGGATATCATCATGATCAGTGTCAGGTTCAGTTTCTTGAGAAAGAATTTCCCCAGTCTGAGCGTCTATTTCCATTTCATATTCGAATTCTCCATCCCATCCTTCAAAGTCATAGACGTAACGTCCGTCTTCTCGTTCAAATTCGATCTCATCGATATTCAAGCCTGTCGCCAACATTATAAAGTGAAATATGTACGTTTGCCAGAACTACTTGACGAATTTATTTCAGCAAGAAATGATGCAGACGGAAGTTTCCGCCGATTGATTAAGAAGTATAAGAAAGTTGACCTGCTTATTATTGATGAATTATGTAAATCTTTCCATAATTCATCTTATGGACAGAGATTTGTTATGTAAAGTTATTAATTATTATGTTGAATTCATAGGCTTTTCGTGTTTCTAACTGTACATAATATAGTATCCTTAATTTAAAAGCATTATGGTGGTAAGTCAAGAGAATAGATTATAAATAGACAACCTAATTTCATAAAAAAGGGTGCACTGAACTAAACCGTCACGTATTCGAAAATACGTTCGGTTTATGTCTTCGGATAGTCGTCCTTAAGAAATAGTTTCTCTTAAGACTCCATCGCCTCCGATCTTGCGATATAGAGTTGGTGATCGCTTAGGAGTGCAAACACCAGACGCACTAATTTTCGTGCAGTTAAGA
>NZ_BAAGIQ010000023.1:0-26106 GCF_054658175.1 Alkalibacterium sp. s-m-28 | reverse complement strand
GACCGATTTAACAGGGTTCCGACTGTAAATTGTTTGATAAAGTGATCAATACTCGAATAAAACTCGTTTTTTTCTGAATTATTTGGTAAAATGTTAGCCATAAGACATCTCTCCTTGGAATGTTGGTAGTGGTACTCACATTTTACCAAAGAGAGCTGTCTTTTTCTTTACCTTTAAGCTGATTAATCTAAATAATCCTTATAATGTAAAGGATAGAACGGAGTTCTTAGGGGTGCGAAACTTGAGTATATTAGTATAATGAGACTATCATCTCGGAAAGGAAGGTCTTGAATATGATATGTCAACGTTGTATGGAACGTAACGCAACAATACACTTAACTACAAGTATCAATGGTCAGAAACGAGAAATCGATCTTTGTCAGAAATGTTATAGGGAAATCAAACAGCAGGAGCAACAAGGGCGCATGAACCAGGGTAATCAGAGTGATCCGTTTGGTTTCAATCAATTTGATGATTTTTTCAAAGCTCTTTCAAGAGGAATGGGCCCTCAGAATCAAGGTCAGACTCCTCCTTCTGAACCTCAGCATTTCAGAGGAAATAACCAGCCTCCTAGCAATGGGGCCCGAGGCGGTCTTCTCAGTGAGTATGGCGTCGATTTAACACAGATGGCAAGAGAAGGGAAAATCGATCCAGTCATCGGTCGCGACAGGGAAATAGAACGCGTCATCGAAATTTTAAATAGACGTACAAAAAACAACCCGGTACTGACTGGAGAAGCTGGAGTAGGTAAAACAGCTATCGTCGAAGGACTAGCTCTGAAAATCACTGAAGGCGATGTCCCTCAGAAACTTCAAGATAAAGAGGTTATCCGTTTAGATGTCGTCTCTCTCGTTCAAGGAACGGGAATCAGAGGTCAATTTGAAGAGCGTATGCAGCAATTGATGAACGAACTGAAGGAAAATGATAATATCATTCTCTTCATTGATGAGGTACATGAGATTGTCGGTGCTGGTTCAGCTGAAGGAAGCAGTATGGATGCTGGAAATATACTGAAACCTGCACTAGCTAGAGGCGAACTTCAGATGATCGGTGCAACGACAATGAATGAATACCGCAAAATCGAGAAGGATCCGGCCCTTGAGCGCCGTCTCCAGCCAGTTCGAGTCAATGAGCCGTCTTTAGATGAAACGCTGACTATTCTGAAAGGTATTCAGAAGCAATATGAAGATTACCATCACGTAAGATATACAGACAAGGCGATCAAAGCCGCGGTCGAGCTATCACATCGCTATATACAAGATCGATTCCTTCCGGACAAAGCCATTGACTTGCTTGATGAATCAGGATCCAAGAAAAATCTGACTATTCAGACAGTTGATCCTGCTTCACTGGAAGAAAAGATCAAGGAAGCTGAGACGCTCAAACAGGAAGCACTTGAGCAGGAAGATTACGAGAAGGCAGCTTTTTACCGGGATCAGTCAGCTAAATACAAAGATATGATCGATCAGCAGACGCCAGAATCTGATCTACCTGAGGTAACAGAACAGGACATCATCAATATCATTGAAATCAAAACTGGCATTCCAGTTGGTGAGATGAAAGAGAAAGAACAGAAACAGCTGAAAGATCTAGATAAATCTCTTAAAAAACATGTTGTTGGACAGGATGAAGCTGTTACAAAAGTAGCAAAAGCTATCAGAAGAAATCGCATCGGCTTGAGAAAGAAAAACCGTCCGATCGGCTCCTTTATGTTTGTTGGTCCTACAGGTGTCGGTAAGACTGAACTGGCCAAATCACTGGCTCTTGAACTGTTTGGAAGTAAAGATTCCTATATCCGTTTAGACATGAGTGAGTATATGGAAAAACACAGCACATCCAAATTGATCGGCTCTCCTCCTGGTTATGTCGGTTATGAAGAAGCGGGTCAGCTGACGGAAAAAGTCAGAAGGAACCCTTACAGCCTTATCCTCGTGGATGAAGTCGAAAAAGCACACCCAGATGTGCTTAACATGTTCCTGCAGATTCTTGACGATGGGCGACTGACTGATGCTCAAGGACGTACAGTTAACTTTAAAGAAACAATTATCATCATGACCAGTAATGCTGGTACGACAAATGTCGAATCAAGCGTTGGGTTCGGGGCCCAGATGAACGGCGATCAGCATTCGATCCTGAACCACCTGGGTGACTACTTTAAACCTGAATTTCTTAACCGATTCGACGGCATCATCGAGTTCCATCCACTATCCAAAGAAAATCTTCTGGAAATTATCGAGTTGATGCTGGAAGATGTCAATGACGCTCTTCGCGAGCATGACATCACACTCACTGTAGACCAGTCTGCAAAAGAGAAACTAGTCGATCTTGGATATGACCCTAAAATGGGTGCACGACCGTTACGTCGTGTGATCGAAGAGCAGATCGAGGATAAAATTGCAGAATTTTATCTGAACCATCCAGAACCTGGTCACATCATCGCAACGGTAGATGACGAAGGTAATATTCAGATCCGCAGAGAAAACAGCACACAACCATCCCCTTCCGAAAATGATTCTGAAGAATCAGACAACACTGAGTAAATTGAAAAAAGCCACCCGAAAGGGAGTTCAACTTAGGGATTTACGAAAACAAGTAAAATTTTTGACCGACTCTCTTCAAGCGGAGGCTCGAAAGTAAAGACTGCACCGAAGGATAAAACCTTTAGTGCAGTCTTTCTTTATGCGTTGGTTATTTTTGGTTAGAGAAATACTCCAATTGGATTCCAGATATTTCTACTTATTTGTTCTGTGTCATTGTAATTGAATGATTCGGTCTGAACCGTATTTTATCATGTTGTTTTTATTTAAGTAATTCAAAATTTCACAGTTTTAAAAATTTACAGTTACTTTTCTTTGACCGGTAACCAAACTTCCTCATAGTATTTCCCGCTGTCGGCTATACCATAAACTTCAATATCGGCTCCAGAAACTTTATCATATCCTGATGATGGTAGCCATTCACTATACGCGCGGCTAAATAATTGTGGTATCTGCAACCCTATCGTGTCCGTTTCGTTACTGCGGAATATCGCCCAAGTCGTCTTCGGAATTTGCACAACTTTAAATCCGTCCGTTTTGCAACCGTCTTTTACAAAGGCACAAATCATGTAAGGGAAAGTATTATCGCCTGGATCGCAATAACCGCACACAGCGTTTACAACACAAGGGCCATGGGTGGCTTTTACTCCGCCTGCTGCCCGAAACAGCCGTTCATATTCACCGTTATTATGACACTCCGTCCAGAAATCAGGAACCTTACCTGTTTCGTCGTTACCAAAAACACGCTCAATACCAAATACCTCAAATGCCTCTTTTTCTTCAATTCGCCAATTCATAGCCTGCACTCCTTTAATTTTAATTTGAAAGGTTAGCGGCGGAAAGATGGTTAAATTCACACCCGGTTGCCGCGCGGCAGATGGTGTGACACCATGTTGTTTGACAAATGCGCGCGTAAAACTATCCGCGCTATCGTATCCATACTTCACCGCTAAATCGACAACCTTCTCATTACCACTTTTCAGCGCCATTGCCGCCAAACTTAACTTACGCTTGCGGATATACTCCGACAGCGGCATATCGGCGATATAGTAGAACAGTCGCCCAAAATGATATGGTGAATAGTT
Organism: Alkalibacterium sp. s-m-28; assembly: GCF_054658175.1. Taxonomy (NCBI): domain Bacteria; kingdom Bacillati; phylum Bacillota; class Bacilli; order Lactobacillales; family Carnobacteriaceae; genus Alkalibacterium; species Alkalibacterium sp. s-m-28. The sequence goes on along the minus strand of NZ_BAAGIQ010000023.1, from coordinate 22,484 downwards.
CGTGACAGTTGATACGTCTGCCAGATCTAAATCGTTTTCAATTTGTGCTTCAATATACGCCATCGCGTGGTTTAATTGGGTAAGAATATCCATACCCCGACCTCCTTTCTAAAATCAGTATAGCAGGCATTATAAACTGATACCCGACATTTTCTTTAGAATTTTGTGGGGTATCTTGCCTTACAGTTTTTCTACAGGCACAGCTGACCGCGCTCCCGTTTCTGCCTCCGCACCCATCCCCAGATATGGCACATTATCTGATTTTTTCCATCCTAACCGTTCATATGGATAATTCTCAATGGCCTCATTTAAAATCCCAATCGCGATAGGAAAATCGTTATGATCTTCAAATGGCATACCATTAAAATAGAGATAGGTGCAGGGTGGCAGTTCTGCAATTTCATAGCCATTTGGTATAGGTTTGCTATAATCGAATGGGACTTCAACGAAAAACGCTTGACCGTTTGTGTCGGGTTGAATTAAGAATTTCGGCAAACGACCTCCCGCGGCGGTGTCATATTTTTCCGGAATGCTGTTGTAAAAGCCCTCCCAGTCACAGCCAACTTCCTCGCAAGCGGCGAAATAATCAGTCGAGTTGTGACGCAGAAAAATCAGCTTTCTTGCTGGTCTCTCTACCACAGTAACCGTAATAGTTCGTGATATTTTCTCGTTTAACATAGGCTCTATACCTTCTTTCAGTATATAGTAGGCTTCAATGGGGTAGTGGACAAACCAACTTACCGGTGATGTCTCACGTGATATTTTTGCGGGGTAATGCCAAACTGCCGGTCAAATGCCCGTGTGAATCCATCATGGGAATCAAAACCGCTGCTTATTGCTAAGTCAACAATCTTTTCATCGGAAGACTGCAGGGTCTGCGCTGCTTTAGTCAGACGTAGGGCGCGGATAGTTTCAAAAGGCGTCCGGCCTGTCAGTTCTTTGAAAATTCTGAGGGCATAATATTTGCTGTACCCAGCGATATTGGCAAGGGAATCCAACGTGATATCTTCGTCCAAATGTGTAGAGATATAATGCTGCATTCTGCTCACAGCTTTGACTTTGTCCGATAATTCCATTTTCCACCTCCAGCATTCAGTATATCAATAGAGGCTGGTAACCACTCGACCGGAATTGCGAAGTTTTAGCCTAAATAACACCTCCATTGTCCCTACAGTCCTGCCAAACAAAGAACCATATAAAGTTGGCATCCTTAAATTCATTCGGTTTATCACGCTATTTCCTCTTTCTGTACATTATCTCGTCTGTTTTTAAGTAACCGAGGCACTCATAAAACCTTTGGGCTGAGATATTTTTACCGCCCGTAAAGAGCTGAAATCCAACGATGTTTTTATCGGCATAATAATCTTGGGCATACTTCATAAGTTGAGTTGCAATGCCCTTTCTACGGTACTGCTCATCAACGAATAATTCCGTTATCTCCGCATAATTGCTGTCATAACAAAATGATTTGAATAACTGTACACAGCAAAAGCCAACAAGCTGTTCGCCGTGTTCCGCAACAAACACCTGCTCTTGGTCGTTATTACGGATAGAAAGTGCAATAAACTCGTCGCTGATGTTACCCACGCCATTAAATACTGTATTTAATCGATTCAGTTCTGCCGCATCTTTCTCGACTCCAATGCGAATGGCAATGTCCTTTACAGGTCCTGCGCAATGCTGCTGTGTAATCAGCTTTATAGTATCATGAATATCCTGCGTTCCGTCAATATGAAGAACAGGGCACGAATATCTTAAAGCACGTTGTTCGAGCAAGCAGACATCCCGTGTGGCGGCAAACTCTCGAAATCTTTTTTGCGACTCATACATATCGCCGCCTACATATACTCGGTCACCCCATCGGGCATATTCGCGACTTTCGATGCGTTTCATGCGAATATCCGTAGGTGCTGTTAGAAAGACAGCAAGATCGAACATCGTTAGGAATTCATCGCTCCAGCCTGAAATGTCACCGGATACAACAAATGAGCTGTGGTTTTTCATATCTAAGAGCAGCATTTCATTCCGTTCTTCCTGTGGTCGAAGAGCGGTGTATGGTACATCGGTTTTATAAAAGTAGTAATCCTCTACATCAAAATGCGCGAAATTCATTGCGCGCGCAAGCTCACTGCCGAGAGTAGACTTGCCGCTACCATTAGCACCGAGTAAGATTATGGCGTATGGCTTACCCAATTTCATCACTCCTTGTAAACAAAATGCTTCACATCCTCATCAAGTAAAGGAAGCAGTTCTGCCGCCTTTGTTGGATACACCGCCAGATTTTTTACATTGGGGAGCGACACCCAGTGAAAAAAGATAGCGTTTTTATCTTCCTCAAGATACTCTTTGCTGACGAAGCTGCCATCCAGCGGGATTTGACTTGTGACCTTCAAATGAACTAAGTAGGACAGACATATCTGATGGCAAGGCTTATCGCCCCATGAGAAAAAGTTTTCTTCAACCCATTTAAGCTCGCCAACCTCAATATCTGCGCCGACTTCCTCACGCCACTCTCTTATCAGAGTTTCTTCATTCGTTTCACCCAAAGCTACATGACCGCCGATGAAGGCGTATTCGTCCATATCTTTTGGTGCCTGTAATAGCACCTTGCCATCGCAGACGAGGATTCCAGAAACGCGGTAGCTGAATATGTAATTGTCGTGGTGAAATAAAATATCGCTCATCGTGCGTCCTCCATAGCGTATGACATGTCGTTTAAGTACTGAATTATCCTTATTCCATCGGCATTTTCGCTCATCCGCGATACGCCTCCGGCTCTGCCACCGAATTCACATTTGCTAAGCATCTCAATATCCCAGCCAAGCCATACTGAGAAAAACATTGGCAGGCAGAATCCGTGCGAAACTATGATAATGTTTTCGTCATCGCTCTGCACGATTTCCTTGCAAAACGCCGACATACGATTCCAGACATCCCGCCCAGACTCCGCATCGGGGAAGGGTTTATCGTCAATTGTACGTATCGGGCTTTGATTTTTGCTCTGCCACTTGCGCGGTTTTCCGATAGCATCCGCACCGATATTATGCTCTCGCAGTTCCTTTCGGTACTCCACGGAAAGACCAAGATACCGTGCAATCGGCTCGGCAGTCTGCTTTGTCCGTGTAAGGTCGGAACAGTAAATCTTGCAAGGCTTATCGCCAAATTCGGCAGACAGACGCCTACCGATATTCTCAGCGTGAGCTTTGCCCAAATCGGTCAGCTCCCAATCTGTCCATGAACCTACCATGTCGGTTGTGTGGTGAACCGCTTGAGTGTGCTGAATTGTGATTATGTTTTTCATATTTTTGCTGCCTTCCATTTATCCATAAGCCATTGATTGTCACTATAAGCCATGAGTATACACTTGTTCTCTGGCTCATCATAATCTGCCACTTTTCCAATTGGTACAAATCGTTGGTAAATTCGCTTACTTATTTTGTCGCATAATATTCACTGGCTAAAAGGCTATACATAGACGCATCAACAATCCCTTTATTACTAAAGTCGGCTTGCCTAAGTGTTCCCTCATATTTCAAACCACACTTAGTCATAACTTTTCCTGAATTGGGGTTATTAGGGTCATGTTGTGATTCAATGCGATTTACTTTTACCTCATCAAAAAGAAAAGGTATAATTCCAGAAAATGCTTCGCTTGTAACACCTCGGTTCCACCACTTACTTCCAATACAATAACCGATATGTACTATACTTAATTTTTCGTTGTTATCAACAACACTAATAGTACCGATAGGCTCATCTCCGTATTCTATGAATACAATTGCCCATTGATAAAAATCAACGTTCTTATATGAATTTACCCAGTCGCTAATAATGCTTTTAGTTATATCAATTGATTTGTGAGTGGGCCATCTTAAAAACTCCGTGACTTTTTCATCACTTGTCCAATTGCCATATGCAGCCGAAGCATCCCTTTCTGTAAATCGTCTTAATAATAGTCTTTTTGTTTGAATTTTAAACGTACCCATGTGATTCATGGCTTACCCCCCAAATACTGCTGCAGCAGTAAATTATAGCCTTTTTGCTAAATATAAAACGACCGTATCATTAAATTCAATTTTATTTCCTGCATTTTTAATAGCAGTTCTAATACCTTCATAAAACTTTGATCGATATGGTTCATTTAAAACTATATGATCACAGTGAGTACCAAGATATTCAACATAGTCATCTGAAGTAAATTCTCTTTTGCTATAGAATTCCATACGTTTAAAATCAAAGAAACCATAATTAACTACATTACTGTAATTGAGTTTCTGTGTATACGGAGTTACAGGGTGAAAATGTTCAGTGTATACTTTTTGAATTTCATTATACAATGCTTCGTTTGGTGTTTTATAATCACCGTGCATCATCATCATTGCCACAACCCCGCCATTATTTAATAAATTAAAACTTCTTGAAAAAGCAATTTGTTCAGGTATCCATTGAATTGTTGCGGCAGAAAAAACCAAATCAAATCTTTGTTTCCCAAAGTCGTATGTTTCAAAATCAGCATTTACAATCTGAAAGTTATTGTATTCTTTGAATTTTTCTTTAGTATATTCTGCGAGGTTTTCTCCGAGTTCAATTGCCAAGTAATTACAGAATGTTTTCAAAATAGGTTCTGTGGCTTGCCCTGTTCCAGGTCCGATTTCGAGAACGTATTTTTGTGAATCAAGATGAGTATGATTAATAATATATTCAAATACCTCATCACAATATCGTGGTCTCCATCTGTCAAACTTTTCAGGAATTGTATCAAATATTTTTCTGAACTCCATAACAAACCTCCCAACAAAATAGAATTAATTAGAAATCTAATTTTTTTCTTGAAAATACCTATTTCATGCATACATCCAAACTGTTTACTCAACTACAAATACACTTTCTTAATATATTTCCACAGGACAGGAAAAATGGGTCTTAGAATTTAAGGTTTACCATCCTGGATCCCATCTGGTGCAAACTCTAATATATCGTCCACCTTGCAGTCTAAGACTTTACAAATGGTTTCTATACTCTGCAAAGACACATAGTTATTGCGCCTGAGGCGCGTGAGAATATTGCCACTGAAACCGGCTTGTTTTTGTAACTGTGGAGCGGCTATATTTTTCTCAATCATTAAGTGAAAAAGTTTCTTGTAGCTTACAGCCATAGTTTCAACCTCCATCAGTAAACTAACACAGCTATCATATCACGAATAAGTGATTTCCACAATAAACAAGTGATAAAATTAGGAAAGTTTTGATACTTGCTATTATCCTTTTTCAGAGCAATATACGTAGTGAAGGAGGTGCCGCATGAGTAGAGATTGGACACAGCAAGAATTGCAGAGTGCCAGCAAAGCTATGAAAACCGCCGGACATTTAGGTTATGAAGAGTTCTGCGAACAATTAGATAAGACCATCTTCACAGCCTATTGCAAAGATTCCGATAATAACCTTATTAAAATCAGTGGTCCATATAACTGCAAAGAAGAATTAGAAAAGCAGTTGCAGGAGCATTTCAGTCACTTGAAAGTAATCACAGTGCTATCCGAGAAGGATATTGCTTTTATCAAGGAAAATCTCAAATAAGTAATCACAAACAAATAGACCTTGTTACTGTACCTATACCGGGAATAGTAGCAAGGTCTGTTTTTTATTCTTTGTTTTCAGCTTCAACGTCCTTCTGGCTCGTCTGTTTCTACGATTAAGCTCAGCTTGGCAATCCCAACTGTCACAATATAGTTGACGGCTCGAATGTCGTACAAAATATTTCCCGCAAGCAAGGCAGGGATGTTAAATCCACAGAATTGAGGTTCTGTGAATTTAACATTCTTTTTTTAATATTGGGAGATCGGTTTTTAGGTGTTGCATACAGATAAAAAATATTTTTTCAAAAATCGTCAGATTTGCTCTTTCCCCGTGGCTACAAAGTAGGGACAAAAAATATTTTCTCGAAAAGTCGTTCAAATGCTTGATAACTGTCCTGTGAATATTGAGGGGGTTAAATATTTCGGCTATTAGTAGAGGAAAGAAAATCTCCCTCTGAACATATCATCTGTCCTTTGAATAGCAGAGCGGCAGAAATACATAAGGAGGAGCAATGAAATGAATTTTGACAACATTCCCCAGTATGTCAAAGACAATGCCGAGTTCTGTTGTTGGCAGTACGAAACCGTAAATAACAAGCATACCAAGGTTCCATATAACCCAAGGACGGGAGGCAGAGCCAGCGTATCTAAGACTGCAACCTTTACCGATTTTACTACTGCGGTTGCAGCATCTGTAAATTACAGCGGCATTGGTATCCGTGTATCAAACCGCATTATCGGCATCGACCTTGACCATTGCATCAAAGACGGAGCAGTGCTGCCGTGGGCGCTTGCCATCGCGCAGATGTTTACACAGGCATATATTGAGATAAGTCCAAGTGGTACAGGCTTACGCATACTTTGCTTAGCCCCGGTGGGCTACACATACGATACAGATATTTACTACATCAAGCGAGGTAATATCGAGGTCTATGTTCCAAATGTCACCACACGCTTTGTTACCGTCACGGGCAATGTGCATCAGAGTGGCGATATTGTTGAATGTACTGAAGCCTTGCAATGGCTGCTCGACACACATATGAAACGCCCTACTCCAAAAGTGTCTGCGGAAATCATGGAGAGAGAAAGTTACTTATCCGATGAGAGCGTACTGGATAAGGCAATGGCTGCAAAGAACAGAGAGAAGTTTAAAAGGCTGTGGGAGGGAGATATTACAGGCTATCCCTCGCAGAGCGAAGCAGATCAGGCACTCTGTTCTATTCTCGCTTTCTATTGTAATGGAAATTACGAGCAGATAGACAGACTGTTTCGGCAGTCCTGTTTAATGCGCGACAAATGGGACAGCCGCCGAGGAGGTGATACTTACGGCAGCATCACCATTCGAAATGCCGTCAGCGGTATGACAAATTTCTATAAGCCTATCATGCGAAACAGTGCCATCGAGAACTTTGACGAGCATATGCCCCGGCTTGAGGAAATGAAGCCAGAGAACACAAGCCAATATCCCTGGACAGATATCGGTGCGGGCAGATTGTTTGCGGACTTCTATAAAGAGATTCTCCGTTATGTGCCGGAACGCAGGATATGGTTCTGCTACGAGGATGGCATCTGGATATCAGATGTAGGGAATCTAAAAGCGATGAAACGCTGCATGGACTTGGCAGACCTTCTGTATATGTACGCTCTGAATATCAAGGACGAGCATAAGCGGAAAGGTTATATTGCCCACATTAAAAAATGGCAGTCCCACAGCTATCGTGTGAATATCCTCAAGGATGCACAGGTTCACCATCCCATTTCTATTAAAAAGTTTGACGCCGACCCTTATGCTTTCAACTGCAGGAACGGCACCTTGCATATGGATACAGGCACCTTCTCCGGGCATTGCAGTGAGGACAAACTGACAAAGATAACCCCTGTTAAATTTGACCCGAAAGTTCGCTGCAAGCGTTGGGATTCATTCATTTATGAAATCACAAGTGGTGATGCAAAGAGAGCCAAGTTCTTACAGAAAATCCTCGGCTATGGCTTGACAGGAGATACCCGTCATGAATGCATGACCATCCTCTACGGTGCCAGTACCCGCAATGGTAAAGGAACGCTGTGTGAAAGTGTATTAAAGGTGTTCGGCAGCTACGGCTGTTCATCTAAACCTGAAACCATCGCTATGAAGAATAGCACCAACAGTTCTCAGCCAAGCGAGGATATTGCCAGGCTTGCCGGAGTGCGCTTTGTGAATATCCCAGAGCCAGGTAAAGGCTTGGTACTCAATTCTGCGCAAGTAAAGAGCATGACGGGCAACGACACCATAAATGCAAGGTTTCTGCATGAAAACAGCTTTGATTTCAAGCCCCAGTTCAAGCTTTACATCAACACAAACTACCTGCCTGTTATTAATGATATGACGATTTTCACCAGTGGGCGTATCATCATCGTTCCCTTTGAGCGTCATTTTGAGGAAGCCGAGCAAGACAAAACGCTGAAGGATGAATTTACCAAACCGGAAGCACAATCCGCAATCCTGAACTGGCTGCTTGAGGGTTATCGGATGCTAAACGCTGAAGGTCTTGCATTGCCGTTATCGGTAAAGAACGCCACTGCCCAGTATCACCATGACAGTGATAAGATCCAGCTTTTTCTTGAGGATTGTATGGAACAGGACGGAATTGCTGAGGAGCGCACCTCAGCCGTATACGAGCGATACAGACAGTGGTGCGGTGAAAACGGTCAATACCCGGAAAGCATGAAGAATTTCAAGCAAAGTCTTGCTGCCGTTGCCGAAGTCAAACGAAAGCGTCCACGCTTCGGCGGTGAGAAAACCACAATGGTTATCGGCTACAAGCTGATATCTGAATTCTTGACATAAACACATGGGGCATTATGTGGCAAGTAAATCTGGTTGTTTCAAAAACCAATATCTCTATAGAGGATTATATATATTTCCTGCCACAGCTTGCCCCACTGTGAACATGAAAGGCGGTGGTGCGTATGTGCTGATAAACCCAATCCCAAGAAAGCATAAATAAACTTGACTTGATAAATCAAAGGAGGACATGAATATGTCGCAAAATTACACACTTACCACAGTTGGTCACGGTTGCTTAATTCCACGCGAAACCACAATGACCGAAGAGCAGCTTCAGAAATGCGCAGGCCAAAGTAGCGCTTTCTGGCTCACCCGAATTATGGATGGCATCTACCGTCTGAATTGCAAAAATCAGATTACGGCTGAGCATTGCGTAAGAAATTATCAGGTGTATTGTCCGCAATGCAAGCTCGTGATGGAGCCTGTATTCCCGGCAAACAAGCACGAAACCCCAGTCTACACCTGCAAAAAATGCAGTAAATAAAGGAGGAATATTACCATGTCAAACACATCTTACAAAACTGATTTCTGGAACATGATACGCAGAGGTCAAAACCTTGCCGGCCAGTATCGCGAGATGGCAGACACAACCACTGGAACATACTTGCTACCGGAAGAAGCAAATAACCTCTATAACGAGGCTCTCAATAAAGAAAACCTCTTCCGCAGGTTCGCTACCATAATACAAACACCTACCCTTGATAGCACTGTTCACGCTATTTCTGCTACTGCGGTAGCAGACTGGATACCACAAGGCAGCACTATTCCAGAAGACAATGACACCTTCAACCAATACGATTTTGAAGCATACAAGCTGGCTTCTATTGCTAAACTCCATGTTCACTTCATTGAGGACAAACAGTTCGATATAGAGAGATATCTTGTTAGAGACTTTGCCCGCCGTTTCGGCAAAGCCGAGGAGAACGCCTTCCTCAACGGTGATGGAAATGGACGCCCAACAGGAATTCTGAGTAGCACAAATGGAGCTGATGTCGGAATGACGGCTTTATCTACAACAGCAGTGACTCTTGATGAAATAATGAAGCTATTCCATTCCGTAAAGCCGGAATACCGTGAAAAGGCTGTATGGGTTATGGGCGACACCACAGCCTTGGCACTCCGTACACTCAAGGACAATGGAGGAAACTATCTATGGCCTGAGAATCCGACTAATCTGCTTGGCAGGTCTGTGGTTATCTCAAACAATATGCCAACCATCGCTGCAGGAAATAAGCCGATTGCTTTCGGTGACTTTTCCTACTATTGGATAGTTGAGCGTATGCCGCTTACAGTAAGGCCATTGTTTGAAAAGTATGTATTATCACAGCTTAAGGGTTATCTCGGTTACGAGCGTCTCGATGGCAAGTTGATTCGCCCAGAAGCTATAAAGGTGATACAGATGGCTGTGTAAGCGGGCAATTGGCTTATATATGGTGAAAGTGTCTGGAAATCTGCATTAGGCGCTTTCACCACCCTTTAGGGGCTATGGGCTATACCCTCGTTTGAATCTGCGTTTTTTTACACGAAGCCCCACGCCGCTGTCCGAGATGAAAAGGTACAGAGATCAGACCACCCCCTACCGGTCTGAAAAACAACAACGGGAGTAACGATTCGTTACGCCATATCGAAAGGAGGAATCCCTATGGATGAAAAGACCATCAGCATCAACGAAAAACTCATTGGTGACACGCTCTACATTATAGAATCAGCAGTCAGTAGTGCTGCCAAAGAGACTGCTTATGACAAACTGAAACGCATGATACTGAATGACATTAAAAGCCTTGAAATGAAGGCTTCTTAGCCCATATCAACTTGACTTCTTCACAGTAGTACGGGAATATAGAGTACCGCTTGAAGACTGTCGGAAAGGAGGAAAAACATGAATATTAGACAGTCTAACACTACTGTGAAGAATAATGATAAAATAACCGCTCTGTACTGCCGTCTCTCACGAGATGATGAGATGCAGGGAGATTCAAACAGCATTAAAAACCAGAAAGCCATTTTACAGAAATACGCTGATGACAACGGCTTTGCAAACATAGAGTTCTTTGTGGACGATGGGTATAGCGGCACGAACTTTGACCGACCGGATTGGCAGCGCCTTTTATCCCAAGTGGAAGAAGGCAACATTGGCACCGTCATTGTAAAGGACATGAGCCGTCTTGGGAGAGATTATCTTAAAGTAGGTTATTACACCGAGGTATTATTTCCCGGCTCTGATATCCGCTTTATAGCTATAAACAACAATGTGGACAGTGCCAATCAGCAAGATAGCGATTTTACACCGTTTCTCAATATCATCAACGAATGGTATGCCAAGGATACGAGCAAGAAAATCCGCTCCGTCTTTAAGTCAAAAGGTCAATCCGGCAAGCCGCTTTGCACCAATCCACCTTATGGCTACATTAAAGACCCGGAAGATAAGACCCATTGGATTATTGATGAAGAAGCTGCCAAAGTGGTAAAAGAGGCATTTCACTTGTGTATGCAAGGTTATGGCCCTACGCAGATAGCCAAAGAATTCAGCAAAAAGAAGATAATGAATCCAACGGCTCATGCTAAGGCAAACGGAATCAACATCCCAGACAACAGAGGCCATGATGATGATTATATCTGGCGAGGCAGTACGATCGTTCATATGCTTTCAAGGCAGGAGTATTTAGGGCATACGGTTAACTTCAAAACCTATCGCAAGTCCTATAAGAACAAAAAGCAGTTGAAGAACGACCCGTCAGAATGGCAGATTTTCGAGAATACCCACGAAGCAATTATTGAAGAGCCTGTGTTCGAGGTAGTACAGAAAATCCGGGATGGCAGACGCAGGCTTACACCAATGGGTGAAATGCCAATCCTCTCCGGTATGATGTTCTGTGCGGATTGCGAAAACAAACTGTACCAAGTGCGTGGACGTGGTTGGGAGCATGAAAAAGAATATTTTGTGTGTGCTACCTACCGTAAGATAAAAGGCGGCTGCAGTTCCCACCAGATACGCAATGTAGTAGTCGAGGAATTACTCCTTGACGGTATCCGCCGGGTAACCGCTTATGCCAGAGACCATGAGGACGAATTTGTGGAGATTGTTACCAAGAAAACAAGGACTGACCTTGACAAAAGTATGCGTGACAGCAAACGAGAATTAGAGCAGTCACAAGCTCGTATCAGCAAGTTGGACAATATTATTCAAAGGCTCTATGAGGATAATATAGAAGGTAAGATTTCTGATGAGCGTTTTGCCAAAATGACTGCAAGCTATGAAGCCGAGCAGCATACCCTCGAAAACCGAGTAGCAGAACTGAAATCCACAATGACCGAGGAAAAGGAAAGCGCTCTTAATGTTGACCACTTCCTCGCCTTGATAAAAAAGTACACGGATATAAAGGAACTCACAGCGGAGATTATCCGGGAGTTTGTTGAAAAAATCTATGTTTACAAGGCAGAGCGCATTGATGGCAGACGAGTACAGCGTATCAAAATAGTTTATAACTGTATTGGCGAATTTGATCCACCGGTTTCTACGTCCACCACAAAACAAGAAAAATCGGCATAGCCGGTAATACATACCAAACTATGCCGATATTTTTACGGGATTAATAATCCCTAAGACGCACCCTCTAACTGGGTGGCTTTTTTTTCTTATAGTAAGGAAGTAAGCGTTACATCTGGATACTTGTCACTGAACCATCTCATGGCAAATTCGTTTTCGAAAAGGAAGAGCGGGTTATCAAATCTGTCTCTTACCAGCATGTTTCTGCTGGATCCCATATTCTCGTCGAGCTGTTCACGGTCTATCCATCTCGCTATGCGATTTCCGATTGAAGTCATAATCACTTCTGAGTTATATTCATTTCTCATACGATGCAGGAAAACCTCAAATTGCAGCTGTCCCACTGCTCCAATAATATAAGTCTCAGTATGGAATGATTTGTACAGCTGGATTGCCCCTTCCTGAACCAGCTGGTTGATACCTTTGTGGAAGGATTTTTGTTTCATTACATTTTTCGGTTCGACTTTCATGAATAATTCAGGTGTAAACTGTGGCAGCTCTTTAAAGGTCACTTTGTTTTTACCAGAATAGATTGTATCTCCAATTTGAAAATTACCCGTGTCATAAAGTCCGATAATATCCCCTGCCACGGCTTCAGAGACTGTTTCTCTGCTTTCAGCCATGAACTGAGTTGAGTTTGACAGACGAATTTTCTTATCTTCTCTGGATAGTGTAACATCTATACCCCGTTCAAACTTACCTGAACAGATACGTAAAAATGCGATACGGTCACGGTGTTTAGGATCCATATTAGCCTGTATTTTAAATACGAATCCTGAAAATTCAGTATCCTCCGGTTCTACGATCTCATCTTCTTCTGTTTCCTGTTCACCAGGTTCCGGAGCAAAATCCAGAAATGTTTCAAGGAAAGTCTGTACGCCAAAGTTCGTCAAAGCTGAGCCGAAGAAAACTGGAGTCAGTTCTCCTTGGCTGATTGCTTCTCTTGAAAAATCATTTCCAGCTTCTTTCAGGAGAAGAGCCTCTTCAAGTACTTGATGATACAAGCTTTCATTTTTCAGTGCATGCTCACCTTCGATTTCACCTTCATCATTCAAAGAGATGAACCGTTCACCGTTGTTCAGTTCTTCTGGTCTGAAGGCTTCGATCCGGTTATGATAAAGATCGTATAAACCCAGAAGAGTCTTACCTGAGCCGATTGGCCAGTTCATTGGATAGGCATCGATTTCAAGTACTTCCTCAAGTTCTTCTATGAGCTCAAGAGGTTCCCTTCCATCTCTATCAAGTTTATTCATAAATGTAAAAATTGGAATGCCTCGCATACGACAGACCTTAAACAGTTTCTTAGTCTGTTCCTCAATTCCTTTTGCACTGTCAACGACCATGACAGCAGCATCCACAGCCATCAAAGTGCGGTATGTGTCTTCCGAGAAGTCTTCGTGTCCAGGAGTGTCGAGGATATTGATGCGTTTATTCTGATATTCAAACTGCATGACAGAACTTGTTACAGAGATCCCTCTCTGCTTCTCGATTTCCATCCAGTCAGATTTTGCGAACTTCCCACTTTTCTTGGCTTTTACGGTTCCGGCTTGACGGATCGCTCCCCCAAACATGAGCAGCTGTTCAGTTATAGTTGTTTTCCCCGCATCCGGGTGAGAAATAATGGCAAATGTCCGTCTTCTACTTACTTCTTTTTTTAATTCTTTTTCATTTATCACGCTTAAACTTCCTCAATCTATTAGTATTATTTTTCTATTGGCATCTTAGCCAGATTGTGCTGCTTGACCATTCTTATTGTATATATAGCAATAGTCTTGATAATTGCAAATAACGGAACCCCGATAAACATACCTATCAGACCGGCAATATTAGCTGATGCCAGCAGGACCAGGATGACAGTAAGGGGGTGAATGGACAAAGATTTTCCGACCAGCAATGGTGTAAATAGGTTGCTGTCCAGCTGCTGGACTATAAGAACGAAAACTGCAGCAAGAACAGCCCTGCCGGGTGATTCAATCAGTCCAACAATCACCGCAGGACCTGCACCAATGAAGGGCCCGACATACGGGATGAAATTAGTGATCGCAGCGAATACTGACAGCAGAAAAGCTGAAGGCATGCGAACGATAGAGTAAAGTATGAATAGCAGCAGCCCTACAAGAAATGATGCCATTCCCTTCCCAGAGATATAACTAGATATCGTAGCATCTGTCTGGATAATCATCTCTTTCACATTTTCCTTGAATTTTACTGGAGTCAGATTTACAGCAAATGGTAGAAATTTTTCCCCATCATAAAGCATATAGAACAAAATCACTGGAACAGTAATGGATATAAATGCAATTTCTGTAAACATCTGAATTGCTCCACCGACACTAGCCACAAAACCGGACAGAAACTGGGAGCTGATATCTCTCAGCCATAGTTCCAGGTTGTTTAATGCCGCCTGAATGTCCACCTGCTGCATCCACGGTTCCTCAGCAAGGCTCAGTGAATATGTCTCGAGTTCACTGATAAAGACAGGTATGCCTGACACTAGGTTCGTCGCCTGATCAATCAGCATCGGCATACCGAGCAGAACTGTAAGGAGCATTAAGCCTAACAGAAGAATCATGACAATCGCAATGCCGAAGACACGTTTAACCTTGATCCGTTCCAAGAGCTTGACGACCGGATTGAGTAGGTAATATAAAAATCCTGCGATCAATAAAGGCATGAATAATGCCGTCAGGATACCGACCAGAGGATTCAAAATAAAATCGATCTGCTGAAGAACGAAAATGAGTACTGATACAGCCAGCAACCATATCGTCCAGAACATTAACTTGGATTTTTTCCAATCTATCACAGTCTTCTCCTCTTTCTTTAAAACTTCCTCTTCTATTATATGTTACCCAAGTTTATATTGAAAGGGGAGTTTTTAAGTTAGATTGACTAAATTATTATGAATTGATATAGTTGATAGTAATTTTATAGGAGATGATCACAGATGGAATTCAGGAAAACGACCGATCTTTCAAGCACGACATGTACAGATGCTCTTGCAATAAGGAAAATAGTATTCGTTGAAGAACAGAATGTCGATGAATCACTCGAAATCGACGACCTGGAAGATCAGACCCTTCACCTGGTGGGATATGTTCAAGATAAGCCTGCTTGCACGGCAAGACTACTTAAGAAAGACAACGGGGATATTAAAATCCAGCGGGTAGCTGTTCTAAAAGACTATCGAGGTACAGGACTAGGACTGAAACTCCTCCAGGAGATTGAGCGGTTAGCTGTAAAGGAACTTAACGGATCAAGGCTTATTCTGGATTCACAGGATCATGCCATCCCGTTCTATGAAAAAGCTGATTATACAGTTGAAGGAGATGGCTTTCTGGATGCTGGTATCCCTCATCACTTCATGCAAAAGAAGATAGACCAGATTTAACCATCCAGTCTATCTTTTAATTTATGTTCAAGGTTGGTCATATCTTCTGGAAGTTCAGTCTGAACGATGACTTTTTGGTGAGTAAAGGGATGAGTAAACCTGATACAAGAGCAATGGAGAGCTTGTCTGTCAATTATACGGGTCTCTTCATCTCCGTAGAGGGTATCTCCCAGTAACGCGTGATTCAAATGCGCAAAATGGACTCTGATCTGGTGTGTCCGACCCGTGTGCAGCTGAACTTTCACTCTGGTTGCTTCCAGGAACCTGTCAGTTGTCCAATATTCTGTCACGGAAGGTTTTCCGGCTTTATCCACTCTTCTTTTGATGATAGACCCTTCTTCTCTACCGATCGGCTGATCGATAAGGCCATGGTCTTTCTGCAGGTTTCCTTTTACATATGCGACATATTCTTTATAGATTTCTTTCTCCTTCAAGAGACGATCCATGAACGAGTGTGCTAGTGTATGTTTGGCAAAGATCATAACACCCGATGTGTCCCGGTCGAGCCGGCTGACAATATGCACCGTCTGATGGTAATAATCGTTCTGCTCGATGTAACCTTTGACACGGTTGGCAATTGTATTTACAGGATGAACGGATGAAGGTACTGAAGCGACCCCACTGGGTTTGTTGATAAAGAGATAATGGTCATCTTCATATAGCACATCTACAGATGTACTGGAAGAAGACAGGTTTACACTCCCCATTTCCTGGGGAATCGTCATGGATACAACATCTCCATGATTTAACTCTTCACGGACTCTCACATGGTGTCCGTTTACTTTGAGACTTCCCCCCCGGTACTTCACTTTCGTCAAGACTCGTTTGGATATCTGCCGCTTTTTCAAAAACGTCTTCAGTAGCACATTTTCCTCTTCATTTTCTTCAACTGTCCACTTAATTTCCATTATTTTTCTTTGCTCCTAAAAAAGCGTCTTCTACTCTGTCCCAGAAATGGGTATGCTGATACTGGGCAAAGCGTATGCGTTCACTGGCTATACGGAACCCCAGATAATCGACATTTCCTTCATTGGATACCAGCTGATCTATAGTTAAAGTGAAATCATCTGTATCGATCGGCCTGATTTTGATCCACTCGTCCGGTGCTATAATCATTGGAGAACTAAGTGTACGGAATACACGATTATTCAGTGATGCCATTTCTGTTAACTGCAGTGCTTCAAGTCTGGGATGCAGCACCGCTCCCCCCACAGACTTATTGTACCCAGTCGAACCGGTCGGGGTGGAAATACATAGGCCATCTCCTCTGAACCGTTCAAAATGTTCTTCCTTGATGTATACATCGCAAACCAATGTTCCATCCACTCTTTTAATCGTCGATTCATTTAAGGCAAGGAAATGTTTAGTTTCGTTTTTATTCTTGTAGACAACTTCAACATCCAGCAAGGGATACTGAATGAATTCACCTGTATCGTTTTCCAGACTCTCCACAAGTGCTTCAATGTTATACTCCCGCCAATCCGTATAAAAGCCCAGATGGCCAGTATGTACACCGATGAATCTGACCTGATCCAGCATATGGGCATATCTGTGGAAGGCTGACAACAAGGTACCATCACCCCCTACCGAAATAACGATTTGCGGATTCTGTTTCCCTATAGTAAAAGAAGAATCTGTCAATAATTTTTTTAGTCTGGTACTCACTTTTAATGATTCTTCCGTATAATTGTGGACCACCGCTATCCTCACTGTTCAACCATCCCTTTTACTCAGTCTTTTTTAAATCGATAACTTGCCTGTATATCCTTAATTTCGTCTCGTATCGTGGACATCTCCTCGTCCAGCTGAAAAGCGGACTCTGCAGCCTTCTGCAGGCGATCATTTATTTCTGTAGGGTACTCACCAGCGTATTTATAATTCAGAGAATGCTCGATAGATGCCCAGAAATTCATTGCCAGCGTTCTGATCTGTATCTCAACCAGTACCACTTTCACCTCGTCGATCAGTTGAACAGGGTACTCGCAGATAAGGTGATAAGAACGGTACCCACTTTCTTTCTTATGGGTTACATAGTCTTTTTCGTATACCACATTTAAATCATTTCTACTTTTTAGCATCTCAACTACATCATAAATATCTTCTACAAACGGACACATGATTCTTATTCCTGCCAGATCTTCCATATCCGTTTCCAGTTTATCCAGAGAAATTTTACGGGTCCTTGATTTGATAAGGATACTATTGATCGGTTTCACTCTGCCCGTAACGAATTCGATAGGCCCATGTTCTTTTTTCAACAGGTACATGTTTCTCAGTCCGCGAAGCTTTACTTTCAGTTCATCTACTGTTTGCTTGTAAGGAAGCAGGAAAAGTTCCCAATCTCTATCCATATCCTCTACCTTCTTTGCTTTTTTTTAGTGTAGTTTCTTGTTACTATTGTACCATAATCTTTTTGAATAAAATAATTGACTGATCTTTATCGGAAAGGAAATACACAATGGAACAGGAAATGGAAATAGAATTTAAAAACATATTAACCAGACAGGAATACGAACAGCTTTACACTGATTTCAGGCAGGATAAGTTTACCGAGTTCTCTCAGCGTAATGTTTATTTCGACACGCCGTCATTGGAGCTGAAGAACAGAGGCTGTGCACTTAGATTAAGGCTTAAAGAAGACGACGCCGAACTGACACTCAAGACACCCTTCGAGGGGCATCACAAAGAACTTAACCTTCCTCTGTCACTCGATGATGCTCATCTGATGACCATCCAAGGAGCTTTTCAGATACCAGAACCAGTCATAGAAATACTCGAAGTTGAAGAACCTATTCTTAATCGTTCCGTCATCAAACTGGCAGAGCTGCACACAGCACGCCTTGAGACAATGAGGGATGATACATTTGTGGTACTGGATAAAAGCACATACAGTGGACAAGTAGACTATGAACTTGAAGTGGAAGCCGCTTCAGAAGAAACTGGGCTCAAGGTGTTCAAGTCTATACTTGATCATTATGACATTCCTAAAAGGAAAACCGAAAATAAAATATCACGTGCCTTTAACGCCGGAAAAAAACGGTATTAAATCATTTGTGACGGATTTGTTACATTCATTTAGATTTTCAGTCAAAATTCATGCAGATTATTATTAATAAACTAGTTTGTTTGTTAGTCTATATATTGTAATGAGCTATTTAATTTTAGCCCAAGATAATTAATCGAAGAATTTCAACTGATAAACTAAACTATAAACTAGGTGAGTGTTAATTATGTTTTTAAACAATATTATTGAAGTATTCTTGTTCGTTAATCCATTAGGAAGGACGTGCTATGAATCCGAAAAACTTGTTGAAGCTTTCTCTGCTGAACGAGACGAAAAAGTTAAAGTACGTTTTGTTCCCATTCTAAATATCCGCTCTATCGGTAATCTGGTAAAGGGAAATTATGACTCTTCTCTTTCCAGTCGTAATCATCTCTATACTGATTCCTACAATGCCAGCCTGGCATTTCAGGCCGCTTCAATGCAGGGCAGAAAAAAAGGTAGAAAATTCCTTATGAAACTACAGCAGTCTGTCATCAAAGATGGTAGTGCCGTAACAAGAGAGCTGATGCTACAAATTGCTGAAGCATTGAATTTGGATATCGAGATGTTTGAAGAAGATCTGGAATCGGAGCTTTCAAGAACAGCATTCAATAAAGACCAGAAACTCGCGCTTGAAATGGGAGTGACTGAATCTCCTTCGTGTGTAGTGTATTCGTCTAAAGATACTACTTCTGGTTACCGTATCGATTCTTCTATAACGAAACAGCTGCTTCACGGCTTGTGCAATGACCAGGCAGAAAAAAACGACCAGGCAGTGACTCATCTTTCTTTTTCTCTTTATCAGACCGTTTAATTTCTGAAAGTTGATAAATACACAAAGGACCCCCTTTTCGTAAAGGAGGTCCTTTTTACTGATTGAAGAGATTACAGGTCGTTTCCTGCAGTCTCATGCTTTTAAGCTCAGTCTGTTCAAATCATTAGTCTATATTCTTATGCTCCTGCTTTATCCTTCTATTGCTTCAAGAGCTTTTTCCAGTTCATTCAGTCTGTCTTCGAATACTTTCATGGCTCTTAACAGATAGTCACTATCAGTCATATCTACTCCAGCTTTTTTCATTACCTCTATCGGGAAGTCTGAACTGCCGGCTTTAAGATAAGTCAGATATTTATCGAGAGCGCCCTCTTCGTTGTTGAGCAGTTTGTCCGCTAATGCAGTTGCCGCACAGAAACCAGTTGAATACTGGTATACGTAATAATTGTAGTAGAAATGTGGGATACGTGCCCATTCATACTGTATTTCGTCATCTTTTTCAACTGCTTCGCCATAATATTTGCTGTTGATTGCACGGTAGTTCTCGCTAAGAAAATCTGCTGTCAGAGGAACTCCTTTAGAAGCTTCTTCATGCATGAAATGTTCAAATTCTGCAAACTGGGTCTGACGGAAGACCGTCCCTTTAAACCCGTCAAGGTAATGGCTGAGTACATAAGCTCGAGCTTTAGGGTCTTCTGTCGTTTTCAACAGATGATCCGTCAGCAAGTTCTCATTCGTGGTAGATGCAATCTCCGCAAGAAAAATTGAGTAGTTCCCATATACATGAGGCTGATTATTCCGCGTAAAGTAACTGTGTGCACTGTGACCCAACTCATGAACCAGTGTATATAAATGGTTCAGAGAATCATGCCAGTTTAAAAGGATGTACGGATTTGTATCATAAGCTCCAGATGAATACGCACCGCTTCGTTTCCCTTTATTCTCGACTACATCTATCCAGCTGTCATTAAAGGCTTTGTCAAGGACACCTTTATACTCTGCGCCCAGAACTTCCAGCCCTTCATATGTTTTGTCTTTCGCTTCATCATAGTTATATTTTAGGCTTGCTTCACCAGTTATAGGCGTATAGAGATAATACATGTGAAGGTCATCCAGTTTAAGCACCTTCTTACGAAGCGCCATGTATCTGTGAAGCAGGGGAAGATGGTCATTTACAACATCGATCAGTGTATCATGAACTGCTTCCGGAATATGATTGTTAGATAAGGCGTTTTCTCTTGCAGAAGAATAATTGTGAACTTTTGCTTGATAGTTATGATGCTTGACTGTAGATGCCAAAGTGCTGGCGAAAGTATTCTTGAAGCTTGAATAGACACTGTACATTTTCTCAAATGCTTCTTTTCTGACATGTCGATCAGTACTTTCCATCAATTCTCCAAACATACCATGAGACAGCTGAACATCTTCTCCTTGATCGTTTGTAACCTTTGGAAACTGAAGATCTGCATTGTTCAGCACACTGAATGTCTGCGTAGATGAGTTCAGCACCTCACTTGCACCTGCAAGTAACGCTTCCATTTCAGAAGATAGAACGTGCGCTTTGTTAGCAGTCATCTGATCAACATAATGCTTATACACTTTCAGTTTCTCTTCTTCTTCGAAATAGCCGTCAAGCGTCTCTTCAGACAGTTCAATGACTTCAGGTTCGAACCAGGATGATGCTTCTTGAGTCTGCGCAATCAGGTACCTGGCCTTGTCATTCATAGCCTGATACTTGCTGTTGGCAGTATCCTGATCGTTTTTCAAATGAGCATATACATAGATAGAACTGACTTTTCTTGATAAGTCAAGCATGGACTGGAGAGCATCAAGAAATGGTACAGCTCCATCTTCGAGAGTCCCCTGCAGTTCTTTTATCTCACCTATCTTTTCCTGAGTTGACTTAAAATCCTCTTCCCATTTCTCATCATTTTCAAATATTACTGACAGATCCCATGTTAATTCCTTAGGTACTTCTTCTCTTAAAGGTAGTGATTTGACCTCTGACATGCATTTCCCTCCTGATAATTTAAGAATAATTTAATGATAACATAATTTATATTTGATTAGAATAATCAATTTATGCAAGTTTGTCATAACTTCCGATCTTAAATTCCTTTAATTCATCAGCTCCGTTGTCGCCATTTGTTTTTTTGAATCTTAACGAGCAATCCACTTTCTGTCATCTGATCGAGAAAAGATAAAATTGGTAACATGACTGTATCTGAAAGGATGTTAGGGACTGAGAAATAGACGATTAGACGCGTTTCGAGCCATCTTTCAACTGTCTCTCTCAAGTGACGTTCTGTAATGACAGTAAAACTGGACTTGCTCCTCACCAGCTGGTAGATCCTCAACTTCCATTCCACTGCAGGAGTACTGATCAGCCAGTCTGTTTCGAGTCGAGTGAATATAACTAAAGGTAATAATTCTAGACTGGTCTGACTTTCATATATAAGCTGAAAGAATGCCCGATGTCTTTTATCTCTGATTTGTCTTTTCCAGTTAAGGTAAGCCAGAGCTTTGTCTTTTATATTATTAACGTTTCCAGGTGAAATTTTTGAACACCAGGTAGTCGATTCATATTTCGTTAAAACTGACAGTACAGAAGGTACTGTTTCATAGACAGGCGGGTCTAACTTTCTGTAGCAGCGAATCTGCCCGTCACTTACATCATAATTGAAAAAGCCAAACACTCCAGGCTTAATGTCAAAGATCATGGCACGCTGCAGAGAGGTCAGCCTGTGAGTATTCGTCAGTTTATTTCCTGCAATCCATATAACTTTTCTTCCTGAGTTATGATACCCCCGAGTCCTCCTGACTATATCTGATACTGTTATTGGGCTGCACTGAAACTCGATTGCATATTCCTCTTCCTTATAAATTACCAGCACATCTGGTCTCTGATTTATATCAGGAAGCTGAGCCTCTATTTCTACCTTGACGTTCTCTTGTTTAAAAGCTTCGTACAGCGAAGTTTTCCCTTTCAGATGTTCCTCAGTCTCCCCTTCTGAAAAAGATGAACAGCTATTTTTATTTACATGGGCAAAGTGAGCAGTCATCCTTGTTCCTTTTTTTAGAATGACTGGACTCTCACAACCTGGACAAATATAATATCCTCTTTTATCAGCTTTAGAAGCCATGATCAGCTGTGTAGATGAATTTCTGGCTATAAGCATATATTTACCTCCTGGAATTTAATTGTTACTGTCAAATTTTTTTGTTCTTAAAGGTCTATAACCGTTGTTCTATCAAGGAAAAGACAAAAAACACTTGCCCCTCCCTCATTTATCGGTAAAATAGTAGGTATCCGACTACCAAACTATCCC
>NZ_BAAGIQ010000022.1:0-26657 GCF_054658175.1 Alkalibacterium sp. s-m-28 | reverse complement strand
GTTTGTTTTCGTGAACTTCATTTTATCAGATTAAGGGGGGGAAGAGGTGCCTTTTTGTATTTTAATTGATAGAGCAACGATAGTTGCATTAAAACAACACGAAAAAACAAAAAAATTGGTAATTACTTTTTATAGACAAGAAGGAATTTTATGAATATCAAAGCACTACGCTTTTTAAAGAATTTTACTTACACATTTTCTTCAAATTTGATTACCTTAATGGTATCCACACTTGTTACATTAATCGTCCCTAGACTAATCGGAGTAGAAGATTACGGTTATTGGCAGCTTTACATGTTTTATTCCACTTATGTAGGTTTTTTCCATTTTGGATGGAACGATGGAATATATTTAAGATACGGCGGAGACAGTTATAAATCCCTTGATAAAGATAAATTCTTTTCTCAATTTGTACAGCTTCTTTCTGTTCAAGTAGTTTTAGCAGGGGCTATACTTATTTTTGCTGGTTTATTTGCGGATGGTCCTGACCGGACATTTATCTTTCAAATGATTGCATTAAATATGATTATCTTGAATGTCAGATATATGTTCCTCTTTACTTTGCAGGCGACAAATTTGATTAAAAAGTATGCGAAGATAATGGTAATGGATCGTATACTATTTATTGCAATTGTTTTATTGCTGCTTTTTCTTGGAAGTAGAGACTATCATCTGATGATAGCCGCAGATCTGTTATCCAAGTTTATTTCTTTACTAATGGGAATGTACTTTTGTAAAGAGTTTGTGTTCAGAAAACTGTCTCATTTTAATCTGGATATAAAGGAATCATGGAACAATATAAATGTTGGAATCAAACTTCTTCTGGCCAATTTAGCGAGTAAATTAATTATCGGAATTGTGAAATTTGGAATCGAAAGGCAGTGGGACATAGAAACATTTGGTCGTGTCTCTTTAACGCTCAGTATATCCCACTTTATGATGGTATTCATTACGGGGATAGGTGTTGTGGTGTATCCGATACTAAGACGGACAAGCCGAGAAAAACTCCCATTAATTTACGATCTTATGCGAAATTTCCTAATGATCATTACCTTGTCCTTACTTGTTTTTTACTATCCGGCAAGAGTGATACTTTCAGCCTGGTTACCTGATTATGCAGAGTCACTCCTGTATATGGCCTTACTGTTCCCGATGGTGATATACGAAGGGCGTATTACATTGCTGATAAACACTTACCTTAAAACGTTAAGATATGAAAAGACAATGCTAAGAATAAATGCAGCAACTGTCGTGGTCAGTGCAATATTTACAATCGTTACAACGGTAATCTGGCATAATTTAAATTTAGCCGTTTTAACTATACTGATTGGTCAAGTAGTCCGTGCGACAATAGCTGAACTGTTTTTGTCAAAACAGCTATCAATTAGTATCAATAAGGATTTAATTCTAGAGATAGTATTGACCCTGATCTTTATATTGTCGGGCTGGTACATTGATTCCTGGTGGACAGTAGTTATATATGTCATCAGTTATTGTATTTACCTAATTATTAAACGTTCAGACATCAAGCGAACAATTGTAGGAATGAAACAATTAATATCCGCAAACTAAAAGACAAGTCTGCATGATTTTCATCGTGTAGACCTGTCTTTTAAATTTATTAAAATTCTTTTTCACCATCGTGAGCAACGAGTGATGCAGCTTTTATAGCTTGGTGAGTAACAAGTTCTTTCATGAGATCAGCTTCTTGCTTTGTACGTATTTCAGCGATCATATCAATGCCGTTAGGAGAAAAGTTACGTGATTTAACGTTGACGTGCTTTGCAAATCCGTCAATTAAATCTAGTATAGACTTTTCTTCCCCGATATCCTCAATATTAATTACTAGAAGATAAGGAGCCTTTCCTAAAGGCATGAAGTCTAAAATTAGTATGAATACCGTAACTACAATTGAAGTCAGGAATGCAACTTCAAACAGTCCCGTTCCAACTACAATACCAGTATGAACAGACCAGAAGAGATACACCATATCGAGTGGATCCTTGACTGCCGTTCTGAAACGAATGATGGCCAATGCACCAATAGTTCCCAGTGTTACAACAAGACTGATTTGCAGAGCCATTATAATACTGGCAATAAAGAAAGGAATGATAGCCAGAGAGATATTAAAGTGCTTAGAATAAAAACTACGCTTTGATACATAACGGTACACTAAGAATTCATAGAATGAAAAGACAGATACCATAAGAAGCATGGTGATAATAGTTGTAGTGGTAACTTCTTCATTGTTGAATCCTGTATTGACATTATCTAAAATATTGAAAAACTGATACATTAGTTAAATTCCTCCATGGTTTTGAGAAGTGACTCTTCCCATATAGTATTTTGAAAATGTTGCTTGCTCAAGACTGTTTAGTTGTATGACTTGCTTTATATAGTCTGGAAGGAATTCATCATACTTAACTTCTAGCAGATGTCTTCCTTTTTCCAAGACGGGTATGACAGTGTAGTCACTATCAATGAATCGGTTATTCTGGGAAGAACACGAAATGTTTCTATCTAAAGTAACACGGACATTACCTGGATAGTCTACAAAAGCTGTTCGCTCATATTTAATTATGACTTTTGGAGAGAAACGTTTGTACATGATTTGAAGCACAAATTCTTTTAAGAGTGCTTTGTCAGTTTTCCAGTAAAGGCCTTGGACATTTCCATAATGCAGAGCATCATATTCTTGACGTGTCAATTTACAACTGGTTTTTCGTGACATACTGTTTTCTTTTTCTTTTTTTTCAAGCAGAATCAGGTCTTTATTGTCTCCATATATTCTTATACGATATTTTTTTCTTCTTCCTAGACTAAATTCGTTATGGTCCAGACACGTGTCTTCATGATCATCGAAATAAAGACTTTTGACGACGTAAAATCCCTTTTCTTTATCTACATAAGGGTCGAGCTTGATTAATGGCTTAAGTCTTTCTCTGATTACGATTAAGTCATTTTCTGAAATAAAGTATTTGAGTTCGTTTCTGTACCGAATTTTGTCTTTAGGTTCTGTTTTTTTGAACACATCAGTCACCTCCTAGAATGTCATTAAGATAAATATCCATAGCGTTCAAGCGCTCGTTTACAAATGCTCTGAACTTGTCCGCATCTTTCTCATAAGCGGAAGAGGGCCAGCGAGAGTAATCTCTTTTAGCAGCTCCTGATTTAAAAATCATAGATTCATAATTACTGATTCTGTCGTCAAATGCTTGATCTGACCACTCTGAAGCCCTGAGCTGTCTATAACGCTCATGAACCTGCTGTTTAATCTGCTCGTTATTCATCTCAATTAATCGGGTAATATGAGACACACTGGGTGAGAAATTCTCATCTGGCAATCCAGTTACTAAAGACAGTCTCGGAGTACCCGGTGCCCATCTTAATCCCCATGTGAGATCAAGATCCCAGGGTGATTCCAGCATAAAGTGTTCGCCATCATTATAGTAGGCAATATAATTTCTGTTCTTAGTGTTATTGTCAGTAGCCTGCGTAAGAATATAGAATAGATAATAATCAATCAGATTATCTATATCTGTTTGAGTGGAAATATATTCTATTAAGGTTTCCTCATCCTCATCAATCATCAGCAAGTGATCAACTAATGGATCCCACTGTTCAGGCATCCCATTTGGTTCTGGATCCCGCAGTTCAAATCGCCCTCGAATGTACTGTTCTCCAGGATGAATGAAATCTTCTATATCAAATGCAATATTGGTAACTGCTCTATAGTAGAAGTCGCTTGTTAAGGATCGGCTGTTTACATCCAGTTCCAGCTGCTTTCGATCGATAGGGTGCATCAATGTGTATATTCCCCAATACATATTATCTACGAAGACTTCGACAAATGTCCCTTGTGTGCCGTTAACAATATCTAGAGAATTATTTGTAGCAAATGATTCGTACCAAAGGTTATTTGACAATGTGTTTCTCATCTTCTCAGGATCATTGTAAGGAGAGTAGAGAATCCAGTCATCATCTTCTCTCATACCAAGCAAGGAGAGATGGTTATTGCTTTCTGTTCCTGCAATGGATATTTCTCTGAGATTTAGACGAAATTGATTTTTTGTAAATCTTCTGCTGCTTGCACCTCTCAACCTTGCATAAGTATGGCTGGTAATATGGCGATCCGATGATGAGACATCGCTCCTGTTATCAAATAGAGTAAAAGTTGCAGGCTCATCCAGATCTCCTATTGGATTGTCTCTATCAGAGATCTGCTCATTCATGTTTATTGTGACAATAGGCAAAGTAGTCGCAGCAATTGAATAAATTTTGTAAGAGTCATCTGTATAAAAAAGAATTTCTGCTTGTTCATTATTCTCGATGCTGGAATCATTCAGTATATCTCCAAGAATAGCTACATCATATCGGTTAAAACGTGTAGAGACCGTTCTGACTAATGGATTATGCCGACTGGGACTATCTTCAATAATAGAATAAAAATAAGTATTTGATAGAGTGTCATATGTGAGGGAAAAATCATCAAAGTAAATATCGGGATGCTCAGAATCCAGCTCTTCGTTTCTTTCTGAAATAAGGGTATCAAAAGTCTCACGCTCAACAAGTAAATTTTCATAACGCTCTGATCGACCAAAATCCATTCCGGAAGTGAAAAAAACAAAGCCGGCAAGACTAATGATAAGAATGAATAACTTAATTAAATGTTCTTTTTTCATAATTTACCTCCTTTTTACAAAAAAGTCATACATTTAAAAGTATAGCAATATGCAGTTTATTAGACAATCTATTCAGAAATTTTTAATTAACTTGTTATGTAGTGAACAGTTCATGCTTCTATTAAATCAGTCCACGATATTAAGTTGTAAAAACTGTCTATTTATACTAAAATCAATAGAGTAGATATTATAATGTCAGAAAGGACGTATATAAGTGAAAGGAATTGTCTTAGCAGGAGGAAGCGGCACTCGGCTTTACCCTCTGACCAGAGCAGTATCTAAACAGCTTATGCCAATATATGATAAGCCGATGATTTATTATCCTATTTCGATTCTCATGCTTGCAGGAATCAAAGAAATATTGATTATTTCAACGCCCGAAGATACTCCGAGATTTAAGGAACTCCTGGGAGACGGAAGCGATCTGGGAATAAGTTTTGAATTTGCAGTGCAGGACAAACCCGAAGGATTGGCACAGGCTTTTCTTATTGGAGAAGAATTTATCGGAAATGACTCAGTGTGCCTAGTACTCGGAGATAATATTTATTATGGTGGAGGATTATCTAAGATGCTCCAGCGTGCTGCCTCTAAGGAGGACGGTGCAACAGTCTTTGGCTACCATGTTACTGATCCTGAGCGCTTTGGCGTAGTTGAATTCGATGATAACCGGCAAGCTATATCAATTGAAGAAAAACCAGAAAAACCAAAAAGTTCGTATGCCGTGACCGGCTTGTATTTTTACGATAACACGGTTGTGGATATTGCTAAATCCATAAAACCATCTGAACGTGGAGAACTCGAAATAACAGATATAAATCAGGCTTATTTGGAATCAGGGAAATTGGATGTTGAACTGCTTGGAAGAGGGTATGCCTGGCTTGATACAGGAACTCATGAGTCTTTACTTGAAGCAGGACAGTTTATCGAAACAGTTGAAAAAAGACAAAACGTAAAAATTGCCTGCCTTGAAGAGATTGCCTGGAGAATGGGGTATATCAATTCAGGAGAATTGAAAAAGCTAGCTGAACCACTGAAGAAGAATGAATATGGACAATATTTATTAAGGTTAGTCGGGTCATAATAAAGGAGAATAAAAGTGAAAGTAATTGATGGAAAATTAAAAGATGTAAAAATTATTGAAACAGATGTTTATGGAGACCATAGAGGGTTTTTCACAGAAAGTTTCAATTTGGACAGATTCAAAGCACATGGAATTGACAACACGTTCATACAAGATAATCATTCACTATCTGTAGAGCCAGGTGTTTTAAGAGGAATGCACTTTCAAGTCCCTCCAAAATCTCAGGCTAAGCTCATCAGAGCAACTACAGGGGTCATTTATGATGTCATTGTAGACTTAAGAAAAGGGTCTCCTACATTTATGGAATGGGAAGGAGTCATTTTAAGTGAGTATAATCAGCGACAACTTTTTGTTCCGAAAGGCTTCGCTCATGGATTCCTGACTCTAACACCGAATTGTAATGTACAATATAAAGTAGATGAAGTATACTCAGCTGAGCATGATGGTGGTATCTCTTTTAAAGATGAGGCATTGAACATTGTATGGCCAGTAGACTTGGAAAAGGTCATTCTTTCTGATAAAGATCAGAGACATCCATTAGTGAGCGACTGGGAAAACCCATTCGTCTGGGAGGGTAAGTAATATGAATATACTAGTAACTGGTGGAGCGGGCTTTATCGGAAGTAATTTTGTTCGATACGTTCTTGATAAAGAACCAAGAGCTAATGTCATCAATCTCGACTTACTGACTTATGCAGGAAATCTAGAAAACTTAAGCGATATAGAATCGAATCCTAATTATACATTCATCCGAGGCAATATAACGAACGCTGAGCTTGTCAGCTATATTATGGAACATCATGACATTACGCATATCGTTAACTTTGCGGCAGAATCACATGTTGATAGAAGCATCCTTAATCCAGGTGTATTCATTGAGACTAATGTTCAAGGGACATTGAATTTATTGAATCAGGCAAAAGCATTCAACATCGAGAAATACTTACAAGTTTCTACAGATGAAGTGTATGGCAGCTTAGGCAAGACAGGCTACTTTACTGAAGATACGCCATTAACTCCTAACAGCCCTTACTCTTCAAGTAAGGCTAGTGCTGATTTGCTTGTAAGAGCTTATAATGAAACATACGGACTAAATACTAACATCACCCGCTGCTCAAACAACTACGGACCTTATCATTTTCCGGAAAAGCTCATCCCATTAATGATAACAAATGCTATGGATGGGAAAAAGTTACCAGTATATGGAGACGGAGAAAATATCAGAGACTGGCTCCATGTAAAAGATCATTGTCAGGCCATTTTGTTAGTTCTGAAAAAAGGTCAAAGCGGTGAAGTGTATAACGTTGGTGGACACAATGAACGGACAAATAATCAGATTGTAGATCTAATTGTGGAAAAGTTAGATGTGCCACGTTCACTTATCACTTATGTTGAAGATAGATTAGGTCATGACAGACGTTACGCAATTGATCCGGATAAACTGATGAACGAGTTGGGCTGGAAGCCGGAATATACATTCGATACAGGCATATTGGAGACGATCGAGTGGTATCAGAGCAATGAAGACTGGTGGAGACCACTTAAAAATAAAGCGGAATTAAGTTAAATGAATTGAGTTTATAGAGTCAATGAGAATTGGCTCTATTTTATTAGTTGGAGGATGATGTGAATGAAGTACTTAATAACTGGTGCGAATGGGCAGCTTGGACAGGAAGTCAGTCATTTGCTAAAGGAACTGAACGAAACGTTCTTAGCGTGTGGGTCAGATGATCTGGACATACTTGATATAGAAGGAATAGATGAAATCTTTAATAAAGAAAAACCTGACTTTGTCTTTCACTGTGCGGCATATACGGCTGTAGATAATGCAGAAGATGATGAGTCGCCAAACTGGGAGGTAAACGTTAAAGGTACACATAATATTGCCGAGGCATGCAGTAAATATGGTGCGACGCTAGTATACATTAGTACGGATTATGTTTTTGACGGGGATAAGATGGATCAATACAAAGAAGAGGATCCCACAAACCCTCAAAATGCATATGGAACAGCAAAACTTGAAGGCGAAAAAACAGTACAGTCGATCCTCGATAACTATTACATTATCCGAACTTCATGGGTATTTGGTCAGTATGGAAATAATTTTGTGTCTACGATGAAGCGATTAGCTAAAGAAAAAGAGAAACTGACAATTGTCTCAGATCAAGTCGGAAGACCAACTTGGACTCGTACCTTAGCTGAGTTTATGGTCCATTTAACTAAAAAGCTTCCAGAATATGGAGTTTATCATTTGTCGAATGATGGACAGTGCTCATGGTATGAGTTCGCTAAAGAAATACTCAAGGATGAGAAAATAGAAGTAAAACCTATATCTTCAGCTGAATACCCTCAAAGAGCTAAAAGACCGATGCATTCTGTCATGGACCTTTCGAAAACTAAAGAAACAGGGTTTGAGATTATTAGATGGGAAATAGCACTTGCTCAATATCTAAATCAGTCCGAATTGTTGTGATTTATTCACAATTTTTAATAAATAAAGACAGATAAACTGGTAAACTTATAGATAGATATTTTGAAGAGAGAAGGAAGTCTATGACTAAACAATTAAGATCCAGAAAACATCACAAAAGAAATAATAAACGAACAGCTGGAAAAATCATCTTTTCTATATTTATGCTAATGTTTACTCTTATAGGAGCAATAGCTGCTTATATTGGGTGGCAAGTATACTCAGACCTGAGATCTACAACAGACGAAATGTATAAACCAGTGGAAGCACAGGAGCAGCATACAAGTCGTCAGGAAAGACCTCTTGATGTTGATAAAGGTGAAGACCCATTTTCTGTTCTTATAATGGGTGTCGATACAGATGGTCCGGATAACATGTCAGGGCGCTCAGATACACTCATGCTATTAACTATAAACCCCAATACTGAAAAAACGAGCATAGTCAGTATTCCTAGAGATACCTATACGGAAATCGTCGGACGTGGGACTATGGATAAAATAAATCACGCTTATGCCTTTGGTGGTACAAGCATGACTGTAAATACAGTTCAAAATCTGTTTGACATCCCCGTTGATTACTACGTATCAGTGAATATGGAGAGCATGCAGCAGATCGTTGATGCCGTTGGTGGAATTACAGTAACCCCCCCATTGAATTTCTCACAGGGAGGGTATCAGTTCGTCGAAGGACAACCAACTCATATGGATGGCCCTAAAGCACTTGAGTATTCTAGAATGAGATCAAGTGATCCTGAAGGCGATTATGGACGACAGTTCCGTCAAAGGCAAGTTTTAGAAGGAACAATGCAGCGAATTGCTTCATTTGATACAGTCATGAATTACAGAAATATTCTAGGAACTTTAAGCACAAATATGAGAACTAATATGTCTTTTGATGATATGGTCGATATGTTCAATAACTATAGAAGCTCAGCTGGTAATGTTGATCAAGTTCAGTTATCTGGTAGTGGACAAATGCAAAATGGCGTGTATTATGAAATGATTCCTGAAGAAGAATTAGCTAGAGTAAAGACTCATTTGAGAAATGAACTTGAATTAAATTAATTATTGTATAAAATTTTACTGCCCTGTTGTAGATTTCATCTTAACAGGGTATTATTATATTGTATGTAAAAATTTCGGAAGGATGAACTAGATGAATATTACTGTAGTAGGCATGGGATATGTTGGTTTATCTAATGCTATTTTACTGGCGCAAAACAACTCAGTTAAAGCCTTAGAAGTTATTAAAGAAAAAGTTGATATGATCAATGAAAAAAAGTCTCCCATTGTTGATAAGGAAATATCCGATTATCTTGCAAATAAAGATCTGGACTTGGTGGCAACAACTGACAAAGAGGAGGCATACGGTAATAACCCGGAGTATGTAGTCATTGCTGCACCAACTAATTATGACGATAAAACAAATTACTTTGATACATCACTGGTAGAAGATGTGATTTCAGATGTACTGAAGTATTCTCCGAATTCAACAATGATTATCAAGTCCACTATTCCAGTAGGTTATACTTTGGAACTTAGAAACAAGTTCGATACGGACAACATCATCTTTTCACCAGAGTTCCTTAGAGAAGGAAATGCTTTATATGATAATCTATATCCTAGTCGTATCATTATAGGAGAAGAGTCAGAACGTGCCCAGACATTTGCGGACTTACTTGTAGAAGGTGCACTTAAAAAAGACATTTCTGTTCTTTTAATGAAGTCAACAGAAGCCGAAGCAGTTAAGTTGTTTGCTAATACTTACCTTGCATTACGTGTGGCTTATTTTAACGAACTTGATACCTATGCTGAAGTGCATAATCTGGATACTCAGTCAATCATTGATGGTGTTTCTTTAGATCCTCGTATCGGTGATCATTATAATAACCCTTCATTTGGTTACGGTGGGTATTGTCTGCCTAAAGATACGAAGCAGTTATTGGCTAACTACGACAAAGTACCAAATAATTTAATCGCAGCTATCGTTGACGCAAATAGAACACGTAAAGATTTCATTGCAGAACAAGTCATTGCTAGAAACCCGAAAAAAGTCGGAATTTACCGTCTTGTCATGAAATCTGGGTCAGATAACTTCCGTCAAAGCGCTATTCAGGGAATTATGAAGCGTATCAAGGCTAAAGGG
This sequence comes from Alkalibacterium sp. s-m-28, assembly GCF_054658175.1. Classification (NCBI taxonomy): domain Bacteria; kingdom Bacillati; phylum Bacillota; class Bacilli; order Lactobacillales; family Carnobacteriaceae; genus Alkalibacterium; species Alkalibacterium sp. s-m-28. The sequence continues at coordinate 16,279 of NZ_BAAGIQ010000022.1, read as the reverse complement.
ATTGAAGTCGTTGTCTATGAGCCGGTATTAAAAGAAGATACGTTCTTCAGGTCCAAAGTAAATAACGATCTTGAATCATTTAAGAATGAAGTTGATGTTATAGTAGCAAATAGAATTACTGAAGATATAGAAGATGTAAAAGAGAAAGTATACACTAGAGATTTGTATAACAATAATTAATTGACGTGCACTGGTTGGATAGGACTGAATCCTTTCGGTCGATCTAGCCAGTGTTTTTCTTTGATGTCACAAAATGAATTTCTAAATATAGAGGAGAAGATAGGTAACATGAAATTACTAATCACTGGAGCAGCTGGTTTCGTCGGCTTCCATCTATCCAAGGCGCTTCTGGAAAAGAATGTTGATATTGTAGGACTGGATAATCTCAATGATTATTATGATCCGCAGCTGAAAGAAGATCGTTTGTCAATATTAAATGACTATGAAGGATTTACCTTTTACAAAATTGACCTAAAAGATAAACAGCCGGTCGATGAGCTGTTTGAGAATGAATGTCCGACTCATGTCATTCATTTGGCTGCACAGGCGGGGGTCCGTTATTCGATTGAAAATCCTTACGCTTATGTTGATTCTAATCTGACCGGTTTTATGAATATATTATAAGCTTGTCGTCATTTCCCTGTCAAACACTTGATGTATGCTTCGTCCAGTTCAGTCTATGGAGGGAATAAGATCGCCCCTTTTTCTACTAATCATAATGTCGACCACCCTGTATCACTGTATGCAGCGACTAAGAAGTCGAATGAACTGATGGCGCACACCTATAGTCATCTATATGACATACCGACAACCGGACTGAGATTCTTTACAGTCTATGGCCCATATGGTAGACCTGACATGGCATATTTTTCATTCACTAAAGCTATTCTTGCTGGGCAGTCGATCAAAGTGTTTAACCATGGAGAAATGGAACGTGATTTCACCTATATTGATGATATCGTTAGTGGAATCGAAAAACTGATAGAAAAAGCACCCGAAGCTAATCCAGAATGGGATGAAAGCAATGGTGATATTAGTGAAAGCTTTGCTCCATACAAGATATATAATATCGGAAACAACAGCCCCGTGAAATTGATGCGCTTTATTAAGGCACTTGAATCAGCCATCGGCATGGAAGCAAAGAAGGAATACATGGAGATGCAGCCAGGAGACGTTAAGCGGACGTATGCAGATATGGCTGATCTGGAAGAAGATATTAAGTTTAAACCAGATACAAGTATTGAAGATGGCCTAGGTAAATTCGTAACTTGGTACAAGCAGTACTATAAAATTTAACTTATTTTTGAACAAGTAAATCTAATAGCTGACCTGGTGTTTAGTACAAAATGGCAGGTCTTACTATGAGTGTTAGGATCTGTAATTATAAATATTTCAAACTCGAAATGTGTCAGTTTTTTGAATTAATCACTTTAATAAATTTTAATATATTGCTCACCCGGTACAAAGTTGTTATTTTATATGCTATTCTGTAATCTATGATAATTTGCTATATAGATATTAGTAATTTCAGTCGGTGTAGCAACAGGAGGATAAGATGGAAGAAGAAATCAGTTTAGTAGAATTATTTAATATTATTAAAAAAAGGTTGGGACTAATCATCAGCCTAACATTAGTAGGCCTATTGGTAGTTTCCTTTTATACGTTTTTCATAGCAACACCAGAATACAGTTCAACAACCCAGCTACTTGTTAACCGTACTCAACAGGCAGATGCCATTCAGCGATCAGATATTGATACGAATGTTCAGTTGATTAATACATATAAAGACATAATCAAAGGTCCAGTTATACTAGATGAAGTCAGAGATGAACTGAATCTTGATCTGTCTCATTCTGAATTATCAAACAAAATTACGATTTCTAATGAAGATAACTCTCAAGTCTTTTCTATTCGTGTGGTTGATACAAATCCTTACAATGCGGCAACCATTGCTAATACGACCGCTTCGGTTTTTCAAGAAAATCTAGATGAGATCATGAATGTGGATAACGTGACTGTTATTTCTCAAGCTGAGCCAAACATTAATCCTATATCTCCCAACCATATGCTGAATTTGGCTATTGGTGTCGTATTAGGTGGAATGATTGGAGTAGGTCTGGCCTTTCTTCTGGAATTTCTTGATAACACGGTTAAAGATGAAAAATTCATCGTTGAAGAACTGGGCTGGACTAGTCTTGGGCGTATAGCAGAGATGTCAGCCGATGAATTGAAGTCGGATGGCCGACAGGCTTTACCACAACGTTCAAACGAGACAAGCAATGTCAGGTCAAGGAGGAGAACATGATGATTTTTACTAAGAAGAAAAAAATAGATACAGCTGACTGTCCTGGCTTAGTAGTGGTAAACAAACCGTCATCGGTCGTTTCAGAACAGTTCAGAACGATTCGAACAAATATTCAATTTTCTATGGTGGACGAAACACTACGAACGGTAGTAGTCACCTCTGCTGGAACAGCAGCCGGGAAAACTACAGTTTCAGCTAATCTAGCTGCTACATTCGCATCAAAGGAAAAGAAAGTTCTACTTGTTGATGCGGACTTGCGAAAACCAACTGTGCATAAAATATTCAAAGTTAGAAATAATGATGGATTAACAACGTTGCTTACGGACAGGAATGCTCACCTTGATGAAATGATTTACCGTACTCATACTGAAGGCCTATATGTTTTGACCAGTGGAGCAATCCCACCTAATCCTGCAGAATTATTGGGATCAAAGCGTATGGAAGAAATTAAACAGGAAATGCTGGATTACTTCGATCTGGTCATTTTCGGTATGCCACCACTATTAGCTGTCACTGATGCACAAGTAATGGCCTCAAAGACTGATGGTGTATTATTCGTTATACCTAAGGGTCAGGCTAATAAGGATGAAGTCTTTAAAGCTAAAGACTTACTTGAAAAAGTACAGGCAAATGTCCTTGGAGCAGTTTTAAACCGAGTAGATAAATCAGATGACAGCTATTATTACTATTACGGTGAATAATTAAAGGATGTGCTATCAATGATAGACTTACATTGTCATATACTTCCGGGAGTCGATGATGGAGCTCAAACGCTTGAAGACTCTATTAAGATGGCAGAACTTGCTGTGGAAGAAGGAGTCACACATATTCTGGCGACTCCTCACCATCAGAAGCGAAGCTGGATCAACGACAAAGCTGATGTTGTAAGGTATGTCAGCGAGCTGCAGTCAGAATTAGACGCCAGAAATATCAACTTAACTATTTTTCCTGGACAAGAAGTCAGCATCTATGGAGAAATAATCAAAGATATAGATGCTGATAAGATTCTTTTTACGGACGAAAGCCAAACGTATATACTGATTGAATTTCCGACGTCTAATATCCCCACTTACGCAGAAAGATTGTTTTATGAGCTGCAGTTAAATGGGAAGACGCCAGTCATTGTGCATCCTGAAAGAAATCATCAGATTCTAGAACATCCTAATCGGTTAAAAGACTTTATCGATAAAGGGGCCTTGGCTCAATTGACAGCATCTAGTTATACAGGGGGCTTTGGAAAAAATATCGAAAAGCTTAGCAAGCAGCTCATTGAAGCGAATCTCGTTCACTTTATTGCTTCAGATGCTCATAACACAGGTAATCGTGCTTTTCATATGAAAAAAGCTTATGACTTGTTAGCGAAAAACTACGGTAGAAGCAAAAGAAATGCGTTTCACCAGACGACAAAAGATTTGCTCAATGGAGACCCAGTGATTGCACCAGACACCCATCACATAAAAAAATCGCTCATTTCAAAATGGTTTAAATAAGTAAAGGAGGACACGAGATGAATCGGAGAAAAAAACGATTGACATTAGGCTGTGTCGATATAACGGTGATAACATTAGCCGGGCTATTTTCTTATTTGTTTCTGGCCCCTTACTTATCACTTCCACTTAGACAAATGGTTATGTCTTATTTGATAATTATGGTTGTATACATAAGTCTGTCTTTGTTTTTTAGAATATTTGACAAGATCAATCGATACACCAGTATAAAGGAAACAATTATTCATGGGATTATAGTTACATCAGCCTTCTTTGTATGTGATATGTACAATCTAATCTTTACTCCACTGAGCCAACGCTTCCTTTTTTTGTGGTATTTATTAGCGGTGTTAATTATTCCTGGAAGCCGGGTGGCATGGCGGATTATCATAGAGCATAAACTCAAAAAGAAAAAAATAAATAATGGGAAAAATATTTCCATTATGCGCACGTTAATTGTGGGGGCAGGTGATGGAGGGAGTCTGTTCATTCGTAGCCTTCAGCACAATCCAGAAATCGAGTTTGTAGGCATCGTGGATGATGACAAAAACAAGCAGAAAACTACGTTATATGGTGTGCCGGTACTAGGAACCATCCATGATGTAGAGAAACTGATTGAGTTATTTGAAATAGATCAGATCACTATTGCGATTCCATCACTATCCTCTAAAGAATTGAACAGAATCGTAGACTACTGTTCCGAGATACATGTTAAAGTAAACCAGATGCCTTCAGTGGAGGACATCGTTCAAGGGACATATGAAGTCAATGAGTTTAAAGAGATCGATGTCACTGATTTGCTTGGACGCGAAGAAGTGAAACTGGACATGGAGCAGATAGCGTCTCAGTTATCCGGCCAGACTGTCCTTGTTTCAGGAGCAGGCGGATCGATTGGGTCAGAGATATGCCGTCAGATCATTCGATTCTCGCCTGATCGGATACTGCTATTAGGTCACGGAGAAAACTCGATTTATCTGGTGCATAGAGAATTGAAACATATTGCGGATAAAAATGATATCGAGCTGGTTCCAGTGATTGCAGATATTCAGGACCGGAAGCGTATATTCGAAATTATGAAGACCTATAAGCCGGATCGAGTCTATCATGCGGCAGCGCACAAACATGTCCCTCTAATGGAGTACAATCCGACAGAAGCTGTTAAAAATAATATATATGGAACAAAGAATATGGCTGAAGCATCAAAAGCAGTAGGTGTGGGCAGTTTTGTCATGGTATCCACCGACAAAGCTGTTAATCCACCAAATGTTATGGGAGCAACAAAGCGTATTGCAGAAATGATCGTTACCGGATTGAATGAAAAAGGAAAAACCAATTTCGTCGCTGTAAGATTTGGAAATGTTCTCGGTAGTCGTGGCAGTGTAATTCCTGTATTTAAAGAACAGATCAAAAACGGTGGACCAATTACGGTAACAGACTTCAGAATGACACGGTACTTTATGACGATTCCAGAAGCCAGTCGATTAGTGCTTCAGGCAGGCTCACTTGCAAAGGGCGGAGAAATATTTGTACTAGACATGGGTGAACCGGTTAAAATAGTAGACCTTGCGAAGAAAATGATCAAACTAAGTGGAGCAGATAAGAACACTATAAAGATTGTGGAGTCCGGCATTCGCCCAGGTGAAAAACTGTTTGAGGAACTCCTAAGTACTAAAGAAACTACAAAAGAAAAAGTGTATGAGAAAATTTTTGTTGGAAAAGTAACGAATGTACCAGTCGAGTTGGTCCTTCAGTTCGTTAAAGAAATTGAACAGGACAATGAAACTCAACTCAAAAAACAACTAATAGACTTCGCGAACGGTAAAATTTCTCTAGGACACACAGAAGTAAATGCAGAGACCTCAATAGTCTACGCTTAAAACAGTTAAGGCTTTGGCTGCTTCTGTAGCAGTTAAAGCCTTTCATTATGCAGGTGGAGATGAATAAGATGTTGAAGTTAAATATGATTAGAGAAAAAGGGTTCACCATAGTTGAATTATTAGCAGTCCTTGTCATATTAAGTATTATTCCTTCAATTAGTTTCCCTCATTAAAATCAGTTATATCTAATTAAAAAGAAAAAACGTGTCAAGCTAATCAACAATTAATAGAAGAAGGATACGAAAGAGAGTTCTCCTTTGTACAATCTGATTTGAGTTTAACCTCGTACATGATAGAACACGGTCTTAATCAGTGTTCCTCTAAAGGATTGTATGCTCTCAAGGAAGAAAAAGTATTATGTTCTGAGCACCCTAGAAAGTTTAAAATCGAGAATCCACCTAGCAAAGTTCCTTGGCTATGATTGGACGAATAAAACGAGGTGAGTATCTTAAAAGAACGAAACCACAAGATGTTGTGGGTCAAAAATATTTGACTACCATATGTTGCATAAAATACATTCTTTCAGCATAATCGGGCGCGACGTGAGTATCTTAAAAGAACGAAACCACAAGATGTTGCGGGTCAAAAATATTTGACTACCATATGTTGCATAAAACACATCCTTTCACCATAATCGGGCGCGACGTGAGTATCTTGAAAGGATCAAAACCACAATATGTTGTGGGTCAAAAATATCGGACCACAAGATATTGCATAAATCCTATTTATCCCTCTTCAAAATTTTCGACGTGAGTATGCTAATAGGATTACAAGATATAGTAGCTCAAAAATATCGGACCACAACATGTAGTTATCGAATTCTCACAAAAGTGGTACATAAAAAACTATCGACTACCGTTGAGAGTTAGTGATATGAATGGTTTCAGAAAAAGGTGGTAGATGGTGGTAGATAAAAACTCACAAACTGTGAGAATTATGTATTTTCGACGTGAGTATGGTGAAAGGATAAAGAGGCTGTAAGGCCAGAAGTATCAAGGGTTTTAGAGGTTGGTTTATAAGGGTGAATGTTACAGAAGCATTACACGTAGTCCCATCCAAACAAAGTATACATTTATGCAAGATATAGTGTGAAATTCAATATGAAACACTACATATAGAGAAGAAAATTAAGGTACTAAATACATAAAAGCATTCAGAAGGAGGATATCATGGCAAAGAAAGCAGTTAGAAAAGTAACAGCGAACAAGAAGATACTGTTAAATCAGCTTGCTGAGTTATTGTGCCAATTCCTACCATTAACTTCGAATGCTAAGAATTCAATTACATTTAGATCAATATTTGCAGAAAGTCACATTGAGAAATATCTTGATGGATATAGCGTTAAGATTCAAGCGATTGAAAATGGAATTACAGAGCTTTATAGGAGACATGAGAGATTACCAAAGGCAATTATTAGAAAGGTAATACCAGCAGCAATAAACTATAGATTCTATAAAAGAAAGCCACTTACTAAAAGAGAGATTGAGAAACTATCGGACATATTGTTCGAGCTTGAAATCGATATGAGAGACGAGTTGGTTGAAATTGAAATCGATGAGACATTACCTCGTATAGAAGTGCCGCCTAAATTATTAGAAGAACATTTTAGAAATCATGATTTAGATCCAAACATTTCATCAGAACCCCTTCAACTTTTCAGTGATGGTCATTTTAATGAGGCAGTAAGAAAAGCAGCTGAAAGACTAGAGGATTTTGTTCAAGACATTTCTAATCTTGGGTCTTCAGGTAGAGAGCTTATGGCTAACGCATTCAGAGATGGAACATATATCAAAACTTCAAATATTCAACCTGAGAATCAACAAGGCTTTATTGAAGGATACAAGTTTTTAGCAATGGGGACAATGGCGTCGATTCGAAATATTTTTAGTCATGGTGATGAAGAGCGTCGAAGTCCAGAAGAATGCTTTGAGATGTTGCTATTCATAAACTGGCTTTTTAGAAGCATCAAAACAGTTGAGGAACAGCAAGAAGATTAATAAGAAATCAAGAAGGTGCTCAATACATAAAAGCACCTCTATACAATACATAGACTTTAGATAAGGAAGGATGACGGTAAATGGCTGAGAATAAAAAAATTTGGTTAGCATCACCACACATGAGTGATGAAGGATATGAAATGCAATATGTACAAGAAGCGTTCGATACAAACTGGGTAGCACCACTTGGACCAAACGTAAATGAGTTTGAGAAAGAGCTTGCTGCAAAAGTAGGTTCAAAACATGCAGCAGCTTTAACTACTGGAACAGGAGCAATCCACCTGGCACTTAAATCTTTAGGTGTTGGCGAGGGTGATATTGTATTTTGTCCTACTCTTACTTTTTCTGCTACAGCTAATCCGATCATCTATCAGAACGCTACTCCTGTCTTTATCGACAGTGATTATGAAACTTGGAATATGGATCCTAAAGCATTAGAAGCAGCCTTCGAAAAGTATGGTGATAAGGTGAAGGCTGTTTTAGTTGTACATTTATATGGCCTATCAGCTGATATGGATAAGATCATGGAGATTTGCAATAAGCATGATGTAGTTGTTATTGAAGATGCTGCGGAGTCTTTAGGTGCCTATTATAAAGGAAAACATACTGGAACTTTTGGTGAGTTTGGAGTGTTCTCGTTTAACGGAAACAAAATCATCACTACTTCTGGTGGCGGGATGCTCGTTTCTGATGATGAAGAGAAGATTAAGAAGGTTAGGTTCTGGTCCACTCAAAGTAGAGATGCAGCAAGGCACTACCAGCATAGCGAATTAGGGTTCAATTACCGCATGAGTAATGTTGTTGCTGGAATTGGTAGAGGGCAGCTTAAAGTATTGGATCAAAGAGTAGCTAAGAAGAAGTATATCTTTGAGTTTTATAAGAGAGAACTTGGTCAGTTAGAAGATGTTAAGTTTATGCCTATCAATGACTGGAACGAGCCGAACTACTGGCTGAGTGTTATGACATTGAAGGGCAAGGTTAGACCTCTTGATGTTATGGAAGCACTGGAGAAAGAGAATATTGAATCAAGGCCTGTCTGGAAGCCGATGCATATGCAGCCATTCTTTGCTAAGTATGATTATGTTGGTGGAGATGTGAGTGAAAAGTTATTTGAGAACGGTGTGTGTTTGCCGTCTGATACGAAGATGACTGATGAGGATCTTGAGAGAATTTGTTCAATTATTAAGGGACTGTGGACTAAATAAGAAGTAGGTGCTAATGGATGCAGAGTGAAGTGAAGGAAGAAATTAAAGTGAATAAAGGCGAAATAAATGCAAGTATGGTCGAGTCTTCTAAAGGCATATACAGAAGATTTCTGAAAAGACCAATGGACTTCATTTTGTCTTTGATGGCAATTATCGTTTTGGGTCCAGTTCTTATAATTGTAGGGATTCTTGTTAGATTGAAGCTTGGTAGTCCGGTACTGTTTAAGCAGAAACGACCTGGGCTTAATGAGAAAATATTCACCATGTATAAGTTCAGAACGATGACAGATGAGAAGGACGAGAATGGCGAGCTGCTTCCAGACAGTGTTAGATTAACAAAGTTTGGTAGGATGCTAAGGTCTACAAGTCTAGATGAGCTACCTGAGCTGTTCAATATCCTTAAAGGGGATATGAGCATCGTGGGGCCTAGGCCATTACTCATTCAATACCTTGAACTATACAATGAGCATCAAAAAAGAAGACACGAAGTGAGACCTGGTCTTTCAGGATATGCTCAGGTCAATGGGCGTAATGCTATCAGCTGGGAAGATAAGTTTAATCTTGATGTTGAGTACGTAGATAATGTGAGTTTCATAGGCGATTGGAAGATTATCTTTCTTACTATAAAGAAGGTTTTTGTCAAGGAAGGCATCAGTTCAGATACATCGGTTACAATGGAGCCATTCAGGGGAAGTAAGGTAGAGAATTAAAGCCTTTTCACTTTAGAGATTGCTGTAATCATACATTATTATTTTGAAATTGATAACAAAGTACAATTATAAATCACTATTTCAGAGAGGAATGTACTGTTCATGAAAGACAAATTGATTATTATTGGTGCCAGCGGACACGGGAAAGTTGTGGCAGACATCGCAATAAAAATGAATAAGTGGGAAAGCATAGCATTCCTCGATGATGACGAGTCTATTAAGACATCTATGGGGTTAGAAGTCATTGGTAAAACTGCTGATGCTTTTACATATAAAGATGAAGCTGATTTCTTTGTTGCTATTGGTAAAAATACTGTTCGAGAAAAAGTGCAAGAGAAATTATTTGAGCAAGGGTTAAATGTAGTTAGTTTAATTCATCCTAGTGCAGTTATTGGTACTGATGTTAAGGTTGGCCTTGGAACAGTAGTAATGGCTGGGGGCGTTATTAACAGCTCTACTAGAATCGGCAAGGGCTGCATTATCAATACGAGTTCTAGCTTGGATCATGACAATGTTATTGAAGATTATGTACACATTTCTCCTGGGGTTAATTTAGCTGGAACAGTGAGAGTTGGTAAGGGAAGCTGGATTGGAATCGGCAGTGTTGTAAGCAATAACGTGAACATCTGCAGTGGGTGCAAAGTAGGTGCAGGGGCTGTGGTGGTTAAGGATATTACTGAACCTGGGACATATGTTGGGGTTCCGGTGAGGAGAGTAGACTGATGGGAAAAATCTTGATATTAGCCAATAATGATATTGGATTATATAAATTTAGAAAAGAATTAATCAAAGAACTGCTAAAGGATAATGAAGTGTATATATCTTTACCTAATGGAGAGTTTGTAAAAAAACTTGTTAGTTTAGGCTGTCAATTCATTGATACTAATATTAGCAGAAGAGGGACAAACCCTATTACTGATTTCAAGCTAATGGTTGAATATAAAAAGATACTAAATAGAGTTAAGCCGGATGTGGTTTTAACTTATACAATTAAGCCTAATGTTTATGGTGGGATAATGTGCAGACTTAAAAAAACACCTTATATTGCTAATATAACAGGTCTAGGAACCGCTGTTGAGAATGGCGGTTTATTACAGAGTATTACAGTATTTTTATATAAAATGGCTTTGAATAATGCTTCATGCGTATTCCTTCAAAATAAGGAAAATGCAGAGTTTATAAATAGCAAGGGGATTATAAAAGGAAAACAAAAGATTATTCCTGGTTCTGGAGTTAACTTAAATCATTATGAAATTTTAGAATATCCTAAAGATGAAATAATAAACTTTCTATTCATATCAAGAGTTATGAAACAAAAAGGAATAGATCAGTATCTTGACGCTGCTGAGTACATAAGAAAGAAGTATCCAGATACTCAATTTCATATTCTTGGTTTTTGTGAAGAATCGTATGAAGAAAAATTAAAGGCTGTGAATGAGGAAGGTATTATTCAATATCATGGGATGCAAAGTGATGTAAGAGAATTCCACAAAATTTCTCATTGTACGATTCATCCTACTTATTATCCAGAAGGAATGTCCAATGTTCTTCTAGAAAGTGCTGCATCTGGTAGACCTATCATAACTACAAACAGAAGTGGATGTAGAGAAATTGTAGATGATGGAATTAACGGATATGTAGTAGAGCAGCAGAATAGTCAAGACCTTATAGAGAAGATTGAGAATTTTTTAGAGTTAAGCTTTGAAGAAAAGAAGCAAATGGGTTTAGCTGGTAGAGCTAAGGTTGAGAAAGAATTTGATAGGCAGATAGTGGTAAATGCTTATAAAGATGAAATTAAGTTTTGGGTGGGGTGAAGTTGATGGATTATAGAAAAATAATTAGAAATAAAGAAACTAGATTTAAAATTTTACACTTTTTAAGATTAGTTCCAGACTCATGGATGCTTAAATTCCAATATAAAGTTAAAATGGGACGAAAGCTTAATTTGAAAAAACCTGAAAGATTCACCGAAAAATTACAATGGTATAAAGTGAACTATCATAATCAGTTGTTAACTCAATGTGCAGATAAGTATGAAGTTAGAGAGTACATTAAATCTAAAGGACTTCAAAACATTTTAGTTGAGTTATATGCTATATACGATAACCCTACTCAAATTGAAGTGGACAAATTACCTGAAAAATTTGTAATAAAAACAACGAATGGAAGTGGAACTAATATTTTATGTAGAGAAAAATCCACTTTATCTATAGAAAAAATTAAGAGCGATCTAGCTATTTGGCTAAAGAGAGATAACTATGCAGTTGGAAGAGAATGGTCATATAAGGGTATAACTCCTAAAATCATAATAGAAGAATACCTTGAAGATAATAACAATAAATTTGACGGGATAAATGATTATAAATTTTTGTGCTTCAACGGAAAACCTAAATATGTCGTTCTTGATGTAGATAGACATATAGGTCATAAGAGAAACATCTATGATATTGATTGGAACTATATTGATGTTACAACAGATCATGATAATTTTGGAGATGTTGTCAAAAGACCAGAAGGGTATGAAGAAATGGTTAAGGTAGCAAAGGTATTATCTCAAGACTTTCCATTCGTGAGGGTTGATTTATATTATGCAAACAAAAAAGTTTATTTTGGAGAATTAACATTTTATCCTTGGACTGGATATGTTCAGTTTGATCCAGATGAATTTGATTATATATTAGGTAAAGAATTTATTTTGCCTAGTCTAAAGAGGGTGAATTAGAATGAGAGTACTTTTTTGTCACGATGGACCTTTAAGAAAAGATGAAAAAAACGAATTTTACGGGACTGCACATAATGATGAAACCTTTAAAAGATATTATTCAATTGCTGAGGAATTAGCTGTAGTAATTAGAGTTCAAGAAATTATGAGCGATGAAGCTAGTAATAGATTATCTAAAATCACCGTGAATCCATTCGAGGTAATTTCTTGTCCTAATATTTCTAGTTTTAAAGGGCAACTAACAAACAAAAAGAATGCTATAAATATTATAGCTAATGAAATACAAAAATCAGATTATATTATTGCAAGACTACCTAGTTTTGTTGGGAATATTGCTGTAGATTTTGCTCGAAAATATGGTAAACCATATTTGGTCGAAGTAGTAGCATGTCCATGGGACGGTTTTTGGAATCATAGTATGACAGGAAAATTTATTGCACCGTTGATGTATTATGCTACAAAGAAAAGAGTAAAGGAGTCACTTTACGCTATTTATGTTACAAATCACTTCTTGCAAAACAGATACCCTACTGATGGAAAGCATACAAATTGTTCAAACGTTGCATTAACTGAATTTGATGATGGAGTTTTAGAGAGAAGATTAACAAAAATTGAATCTATGAAAGATACAGATAAAATTGTGATTGGTACAACTGCAGCTGTGAATGTTAGGTATAAAGGCCAACAGTATATTATTCAGGCCCTAGGAAAGTTAAAAAAACAAGGATTTACCAACTTTGAATATCAGCTTGTTGGTGGCGGGGATCAAGTGTTTTTAAAATCAATAGCAGAAAAGCATGATGTTTTAGACCAAGTAAAGTTTTTAGGGGCGATGACACATAATAAAGTTTTTGATTGGTTAGAAACGATTGACATATATACACAACCTAGTAGACAAGAGGGTTTGCCGAGAGCTCTTATTGAAGCTATGAGTAGAGCTATACCAGCTTTTGGTGCTAGGACTGCAGGAATACCAGAACTTTTAGATGATAAATTTATTTTTAGTAATACTAAAAAAAATATTGATGAGATAATTAAGATTTTAAAGTCTTTTGATAAACAAGCTATGACTAAGCAAGCTACAAGGAATTATGAAGAGTCAAAGAAGTATGATAAAAATGTTATCGAAGAGAGAAGAAGAAGGTTTTTTGAGGCTTTTAAAAATCGAAGCCTTTGTTAGATTGATTTGAATGTACTTGATATCGTTGAAAGGGGACATAAAATGAGTTTGTTACTTCAAATTATAGCAGTAGTTATAAATCTAATTTTATTTTTAAGTGTTTTTAAAAAAGCAAAATATAATTTGAGGATTATATATGTTACTTTATTGATTTTTCAAGTAGTTTTTGTATTACCAGTAGTATTAGAATGGATATTCGGGATACAAGACTATAGCTATAAATCTCCTGGATTTGATAAAGCTTTAAATGATATTACCACAAATATGATATACAGTTTTTTTATTATAATAACACCAATAACTCTTTATTTTACAGGTAGGAAAAACAAAAGCAAAGGTGTTGTAATAGGAGACATTAGGGCAAGCATATTAAAACTTAAAATAAATAGAGAAATATATGTAATAAGTGTTATTTTAATGTTTCTCCCGCTTTTACTTGCTTTCTTAGCGCCATCGCCTGATAAGTATTTAACTGAATATGCATTTTTTCAAAGATTTGGAGTATTGGCGTCAGATTCTGAATGGTGGTATCACAGAAATATTATGAGAATAGGTGGGTTTGTATCATTAATATTTATTTTAGTGACCAAGCTTTTTAGTAAGAATACTAAGTTCAATAATTTTTTAATATATTCTGCGGCTATTATTGCTGGAGTATTGAACGGTAAAAGAACATTATTGGCTTTTATAGTGTTTGCGATTTTAGCCGTTGATATTTTAAAGTCATCTAAGGGAAAGTTTCCTATGAAAAAAATCGTGACAAGTGGGTTATTCATATTAACTTTTTTTGTAGGGTATGCTTTTTTAATTGATAAACATACAGCAAATGTCACTACGCTTGATAATTTAAGGTTATATTTCTTTAGAGATATAGATGTTAAATTTTCAATCTACGCGCTACTAAGCCCAGATCAATACAGGGTTCTTGATCATTGGGGACAAAGCTATTTGTTTAATGTTTTATTCTATATTCCAAGAAATTTGTGGCCCAATAAACCTTATCCTTATGATACTTATGTTACAGCTGCAGCACTCGGCTACCCACCAGGAACTATATTAAGTTGGAATTTCCAAACAAGTATTTTTGGGGAAGCTTTGTCGAATTTTGGTTGGTTTGGCATTCCATTTATCTTAACACTCATTAGCAAATTTATTAAAATGTCAGAACGAAGTGAAAACCCAATAATCAATGTTCTGTGTATATTTATAATTATGTTTTCTTTTATGAATCATTTTGGATCCTGGCGTAATTATTTTATTATTTGGTTATTTTTAATTTTATTTAACAAAGTAAAATTTAGGAGTGTTAGCAGAAAAACTACTAAAAGATCAAAAAGTAAAGAAGTTAACATCTTATGAAAAAGTAAAATTTTTTATTTTAACTCTATCTATAGACGGTACTGAGAGAGTAGTTTCCAATTATATATTTAATACTAAGTTAATTTTTAATGGAGGGAAAATATGATAAGAATATTGCATATTACACATAGCATGAATAGAGGAGGTATCGAAACACTTCTGATGAATATCTACAGAAAAATTGATAGAACAAAAGTTCAATTTGATTTTTTACTAAATAGTCAAGAAGAAGATAACTATAATGATGAAATTAGAAGTCTGGGTGGAAGGATATACAATGTTCCAGCTAGAAGCCAAGGGGTTCTTAAAAATCGAAGAGCACTACTCAGATTTTATGATGAACATAAAGAGTATCAAATAGTACACCAGCACTTAAGTTCCTTATCATATGTTGAACCCCTTATATTAGCTAAAAAGAGCGGAATCCAGAATCGAATAATTCACAGTCATAATACAAAACAGAGTGGCAGTAAAATACATTATTTTATGCATAAAATTAATCAAAATAGAATTAAAGATATAGCAACACATTATTTCGCTTGTTCAGAATTAGCTGCAAAGTGGCTATATCCTAGTAATCTATTTAAGAATCAGGATTATATTGTAATTAACAATGCAATTGATACCAATAGTTTTGTTTTCAATAATGGATTTAGAGAATCAAAGAGAGCAGAGCTAAAAATAAATTCTGATGAAGTTTTGTTAGGACATGTAGGAAGATTTAATTTGCAAAAAAATCATGATTTCTTAATAGATATTTTCAAGTCTTATATTGAATCATACAAAAGTGGGAAATTATTATTAGTAGGCGACGGACCATTACGCTCTCAAATAGAGGAAAAAGTAAAAGAATTAGGGTTAGAGAAAAATGTGATATTTGCTGGAATAAGATCAGATATTCCGGAATTATTGCACGCTATGGATATTTTTGTGATGCCCTCTTTACATGAAGGTTTACCTGTAACTTTAGTTGAGGCACAATCTACAGGCTTACCTTGTGTCCTTTCTAATACCATTACAGAAGAAGTAGAAGTTATAGATGAAATTAAATGGTTATCTTTAAATGATAACGTGAATAGTTGGGCGAATGAAGTTCATAAACTTAGTTCAGTTGTAAGACGAAACACAATGGATGACATGAGAAAAGCAGGATTTGATATAATCTCAGTTGCAGAGAATCTTCAAGAATTCTACTCAAGTTTCGCACCCTTAAGAACTCCGTTCTATCCTTTACATCATAAGGATTATTTAGATTAATCAGCTTAAAAGTAAAGAAAAAGACAGCTCTCTTTGGTAAAATGTGAGTCACAACCAACATTCCAAGGAGAGATGTCTTATGGCTAACATTTTACCAAATAATTCAGAAAAAAACGAGTTTTATTCGAGTATTGATCACTTTATCAAACAATTTACAGTCGGAACCCTGTTAAATCGGTC
>NZ_BAAGIQ010000021.1:0-27478 GCF_054658175.1 Alkalibacterium sp. s-m-28 | reverse complement strand
GGGGATAGTTTGGTAGTCGGATACCTACTATTTTACCGATAAATGAGGGAGGGGCAAGTGTTTTTTGTCTTTTCCTTGATAGAACAACGGTTATAGACCTTTAAGAACAAAAAAATTTGACAGTAACCATATACTACAAAGGAGGCACTATTATGAAACCAGAGATATCTGATTTTACTTTTTACAATCCTGTTAAAATACTGTTCGGAAGAAATAAAATCGAACAATTAGATAAGCACATCCCTTCTGATAAGAAAGTTCTCATCTTATACGGTGGCGGCAGCGTCAAACGATTCGGAACACTTGACCGTGTAAAACAAGCCTTGTCACACGAGACTGTCGGCGAATTCGGCGGAATCGAAGCTAATCCGACATTTGAAACTTGCATGCAGGCCGTGGAGCTTATCAAGGAAGAAGGATATGATTATCTGCTGGCAGTCGGTGGCGGATCGGTCATTGACGGCGTGAAATTCATTGCCGCAGCAGCAGAATTCGATGGAGACCCGTCTGATATTTTCGGAAAAGGGGTCGGAGCCGGCAAACCTGTACAGTCTGCCCTGCCTTTCGGAACAATTCTTACTCTCCCCGCTACTGGATCCGAAATGAATGAGACGTCAGTTATTTCATTCAAGGAGAAGAAAGCTAAAGTCAGCTTCAGCAGCTGGGAAGTTTTTCCGAAATTTTCCGTTCTAGAACCTGAACTGACCTATACCCTTCCAAAAAGACAACTGGCTAATGGCATTACCGACTCGTTCATTCATATACTGGAACAGTACCTGACATATCCTGTGGGAGGAAAAGTACAGGATGAATTCGCTGAAGGTCTACTTCGCATCCTGATTGAAATCGGGCCCGATGTCGTTGACGAATCGAAGCATGACTATAACTTAAGAGCTAACTTTATGTGGACCGCTACACTGGCGCTGAATCGCCTGCTGTCCAGAGGAGTACCTGGAGACTGGTCGACACATGCACTTGGCCATGAGATCACTGTCTTGAACAATACAGACCATGCACGTACGCTTTCTGCAATCATGCCGGCTGTGATGACGGTTCGTAAACTCAAGAAATGGGACAAACTAGTTCAATATGCCGAAAAAGTCTGGGGCATCCTAGATGGGACTGAAGAAGATAAAATTGATGCAGCTATTCTTAAAACGATCATCTTCTTCAAGTCGATCGACATGCCCGTCAACCTTTCTGAAGTCAACGTTCAAGAAGAGGATATTGATACCTTAGTGTCACAACTCGAAGCACACGGCAATGATTCTATTTCGGAACGTGGCGACCAGACTTTGGATGTTTCAAGAGAAATCTATAGAACGGCTCTTTACAAAAATTATTGAGCACCCATTAAGGAGTGGTAAGAATGTTGAAGAACACTTGGCTGAAGTATACGTATCTGACGCTTTCCGCTGGTCTCGTTCTCGCTGGTTGCAATAACGAAGATGACAGTGAGGGTATCGACGAGCCGGATGAAGAAGTCATCGCACCCGAACAGGATGACGAAGATTTAGATGAAGACGACACGGACGACCTTACTGAAGATGACTATGCCGTATCACAAGATCTTGAAGTCTGGTTCCCCAAGCTGGAAGACACCTGGCTTGAATACGAGGGTGAAGGCATAGAGTATGCCTCATTCACCCGTTATCCTCAGTTCGCCCATGATGACACGCTTCAGATGATTGAGTCGACTGCTGGAACCGATGTGGTTACTGTCTATGAGTATACTGAGGATGAAATACGGGAAATTTTTGTACGTCCGGAAACCTATTTCAGAGATGATATGATGGACACCGGATTGAGCAGTGCGCAGGATGACCACGAAATTATTCTCCAGCTGCCTATTGAAGCCGGTCACTCCTGGGAGAGCCCGACTGGCTCAGTAACTGAAATAACTGATGTGGCAGTTGAAATTGACCTCCCTTTCGGAACCTTTGATGCAATCGAACTGACGCGCGAACGCGAAGGCAATACGACAGTGTATTACTATGCTGATGGCATTGGGCTGGTCGAGCGCATTTCAAATCCCGGTGACGATGAGATGGAGATTCGTTCAACATTGACAGAACTTGCGGAAAATCAGCCAGAAGAACATTCCGTGACAGTTTTTACACTCGATGATCAGGCTACTGAGCTTCAAGCTGTCAATACGTCTATTGAATTGTATACTAACGAGCCCATTCGAGTGGCTTTGACAGAAGTCCTGAGAGGACAGGCCGAGGGTTACGACTCTTTAGCTCTGATTGCTGGGTCAGCTGAAATCAACTATATGTATCTTGGAGATGATGGCATTGCATATGCCGACTTTTCCGTAGAACTGATTGATGATATGAATGCCGGATCGGGAATCGAGTCACTCATTGTTCAGGCACTGGTCAATACCATTGGAGCCTACTACAATGTTGAAGAGGTTTCGCTGACAGTCGATGATGAGCCCTACTCTTCCGGACACCTCCACAGGGAAGAAGGAGAGACTTGGACAGTTGACCATTCACAAGTCAGCTGGTAACTAACGGAATAAGTACTAAAGAAGCCATTTTATTCTCAGGAATGGCTTCTTTTAGTGAGTAATTTTAATTTGAGCATATTAGAAAAAAGGAAGAGCCGCGGCTCTTCCTTTTTTCATTCAGCTTATCTTTATTTGATCAGTTCGTAGATTGCTTCTGCGTAGATTGCCATTGCATTCATAAGATCATCTACAGCCATGAATTCATTGGCCTGGTGCATCGTATCAACACTGTCCGGGAACATTGCGCCGTATGCGACTCCGCGTTCCATCAGACGGCCGTATGTTCCGCCACCAATAACCATTTCGTGAGCTTCAAGCCCAGTCTGACGATGGTAAACGTCCAGTAGCGTTGTCACAAGCGGATCGTTGGCAGGAACATAGTGAGGTTCCTTCCCTTCACTGTTTGAAAGCTCTACATCATACTGAGACAGCTTGTCTTTGAAAGTATCTAAGATCTTATCTTCTGTTGTCCCTTGAGGGTAACGCATATTGACCGTGATTTTTCCGCCTTCTTCTGCTTTATAGGAGAAGACACCCGGATTGGAAGTCAGCTCTCCCATTACGGAGTCCGTATGATCGATACCCAGTTTTTTCCCTTCAGGATCATCGTGCAGATAAAGTGTGATGACTTCCAAGAAAGTTTTTGCATCTTTTCCAAAATTAAAGTCTGATAAATAACGTGCCAGGTAAGTCGCTGCATTGACTCCACTGGCCGGCTTGCTTCCGTGAGCCGCCTTACCGGTGAATTCCAGCGTTACTTTGTTTCCGTCCACAGCCGCTGTCCCTTTGACTGGTAGTCCATTAAGGAAGTCAGTCAGTCCAGATTCGATAGCTTGAGGGTCGTCACTTTTAACGACGGCTACCGCATCTTGAGGAACCATATTCGGACGCAGGCCTGATTCAAACTGAACTAATTCATTTGATGCTCCGGACCCGTCTCCTTTTGTTTCGATGAATACAGTTGTATTCCCTTTTTCACCATTAATGATCGGGAATGTGGCATCCGGTGAGAAACCAAAGTCAGGTTCAGGCTCAGTTTCAAGGTAATGCTTGATGCCTTTCCATTCACTTTCTTCATCTGTTCCGATGATGAAACGGACTTTCTTGGAGACCGGCAGATCAAGGTCTTTGATCATCTTGATCGCATAATAAGCCGCCATACCAGGTCCTTTGTCATCGCTTGATCCACGTGCATAGAGACGGCCATCTTTGATCACGGGTTCAAACGGATCTGTTTCCCATCCCGTTCCTGTAGGGACAACGTCGACGTGAGCCAGTACGCCCATGAGTTCGTCTCCGTCACCGTATTCGATGTGGCCAGCCCAGTTATCTACATTTTTTGTTGTGAAGCCGTCACGGTCACCTAAAGCCAGAAATGCCTCAAGTGCTTCTTTGGGACCAGGTCCAACAGGCGCTTCCTCTGTTGCTTTATCATCATTACGTACACTATCGATACGAAGCAGGTCAAACAAGTCTTCCAGAAACGCATCTTTACGTTTCGCCGCTTCAGCTTTCCAGTCAATTGAGTGTTCAGTCATTCTTACATTCCTCCTATACATTTTCGTGTCTCTTTCTCTATTTTATCATTTATTTCATTAAACTCCAATTAAAGATGACACGAACACTTCTTTCCACATTATAACAGTCAACTAAACATGCTGACTGGTTTTACTCGACTGGATAGTATTTGAAGAGTAAACTAAAGGAAAGGAGGCATGCCAGATGAATAAAATAACTAAAAGAAAAGTAGAAGCCTTTATTACTGAACGAAAAAAAGACAGTTATAAAGGTACGTATGGTCGGGTACTGTTAGTTGGAGGTAACGAAAATATGGGTGGCGCGATTATTTTATCTGCTTCAGCCTGTGTTCACAGCGGCGCAGGTCTGGTGACAGTAGCTACAGATCCAAGTAATCACGCTGCCCTTCACTCCAGACTTCCTGAAGCGATGTGTCTGACGTTGTATGATCTCCAGCAGTTGGAATCCATGATCGATGGGATGGATGTGATCGTCATTGGACCGGGTCTGGGTCGTGATCAGAGGGCGGCTGATGTAATGAAAACCGTTTATGAAACAATTGACGAGGAGCAAATCCTAGTTCTGGATGGGGATGCTATTCATCTGCATGTCAATGAAAATCTCCCTCCTCTGAAAGCAGAACTGATCGTGACGCCTCATTTAGGCGAGTGGCGTACACTGACTGGTGTACCGATCGATGATCAAGACGTTGAACTGAACCATCAGAAAGTGAAGGATCTGAATGCGGTAGTGGTTTTGAAAAAAAGTCGGACGGAGGTCTATTACGAGGATGAAGTCTGGGAAAATACTGCCGGGAATCCTGCAATGGCTACCGGTGGCATGGGTGATGCTCTGGCTGGAATGATTGCCGGTTTTGTCGCACAGTTTGAGCATAAGAAACACGCTGTTCTGGCATCCGTATACCTGCACAGCTACATTGGCGATGAACTAGCCAGACACCAGTACGTTACCTTGCCAACACATATTATTGAGCAGATTCCTGAAACAATGAAAACTTTTTCAAAATACGACAGTGGGAAACGGTTCGTTTGAGTGGTCTTTGGATTCATAAAAGATATCGGACAAGGCAATTTCCCTTCCAAGTGGTCTGACAAACTCATTGTTATCTATGAAGAATTTCCTAAATTTCCTCTGTCTGTTTATGGATATATTGTCAACAAGTATAAAAAAAGATACACTTATGCAGATAGAGTTTTTAACGTAATTCCGAAATTCATCTCCCACTTCTAAGCGTATGGGTGCGAAGCACCAGTGAAAGTGGGAGATGAATTTCGGTCAAGCGATAGCTTGAAGTGGTTAATGTCATTCTCATTTGGTATACTTTATATATAGACGATAACCAAGTCTATATAGGCGACAACCAAGCCTACTGAGTATTCCTTGGCGTTAGCCAAGTAAAAGAAAACCTATGAGGCAGGGACTGCCTTTTGAGCCTACCCATATCCGATTCCTCTGTCTGCATGAAACCTGTGCAGACAAGAATGGAGTTCGTAGGAAGCCCCCACTTCAAAATCCGGAGGATTTAAGTGGTGGGTAGTTCACATAGAGGGATGTGTGTACGATGAAAAAAAATAAGTTGCTGATCAATTCTATCTGGGTGTTTCTCCTCGGTTTTCTCCTGATGTTGATGAATCTGGACCTTCTGTACTTTTTCGGTATTGCCGGATTTTTCGTGTTCGCCCTGTGGTCCACACCTCAGGCAAGCGAATATGTCACAGAAGAAGAACACGAACAGGATAAGAGAAAAATGAAATGGACGATGGCTCTGGCGTTCTCCTATGTCGGTGCCGGCTTCCTGGCGCTCGTTCTTCAAACCTTTGTGCTATAAATAAATGACCAGTCGTTGCCTGACAAATGGCTATAGCTGGTCATTTTGCTGTCTTCTACATAACAGATACTGATCGTCTGTTTAAGTAGTTAAAAGCCGATTTGGCGGCTTTTTCCTCACTATAAATGATTGTTTTGTTCTAAATCTGCAAACATTTGTCTTAAGACTATTTAAGTAATCCAACAGATTAACTTCCTTCGATCGGCCAATAATACAAAAAAAGATGCCCTTCAATCCAAGTTTCCAGCATTAGTTGGACGGATTCAAGGGCATCTCTTTTATATTTACGCTTTCTTCAATAACTCGACTTCTTCTGACGTCAGTTCTCTGTAAGCACCAAGTTCAAGTGTGTCATCGAGTTTGATTGGCCCCATTTCAAGGCGTTTCAGGTAGGTCACTTCTTTCCCGACTGCCTGTATCATGCGCTTGACCTGGTGGAACTTACCTTCTCGAATAACCAGTTCAATGACTGACGTTCCAGCTTCCTCATCTGTTGACAGAATTTCCAGATCGGCAGGAAGTGTCTCATAATCGTCATCCAGAGTTACACCTTCTTTAAACTGGACGATATCCTCCTCAGTGACTATGCCGTCTATTTCTGCATAATACCGCTTGTCTACATGATGCTTCGGTGAAAGCAGTCGATGCGTCAGCTTGCCGTCGTTTGTCAGTATCAGCAGCCCTTCTGTGTCGATGTCCAGACGACCGACCGGATGAGGCTCCTGCAGACTGTCCTGCATCTCCAGAAGATCAAGCACGGTTTCATGCATCAGGTCTTCAGTCGCACTGATAACGCCTTGAGGCTTGTTCATCATGAAGTAGACAAACTCCTGATAATCCAGTTTTTCTCCACCGACCGTTACTTTGTCCGTATCAGGATCGACATGAGTCTTCGGGTCCGTCACGGTTTTTTCATTGACCTCGACTATTTTGGTTTTTAACAGTTTCTTTACTTCTTTTCGTGTGCCTAAGCCACTGTGGGCCAGCAGTTTATCAAGTCTCATATGCTCTCCTTTCGTTATTTCATAAACTCTTGAGTGTGCAAAGAGTATTCTATTTCATTCTAAATTTAGCTCGTGCACGTTCAGCTTTAGCACCGATCAGTCGGTCAGCTAGTCTCGTTTTCAGCACAAGATAACCATAAATAAGGATCCCGACTACTGCTATTATTGCAAGCGCAATCAACGAGTGCATTTTTATTTCATAATTCAGGATGAATCCTAGTCCCCATTTTACAATAAGTGTTCCAACTCCCATAGCTCCAGATAAAATCAGGATCAAAAGGGAACGTCTGAACAGTCTGCTTGCGGAATAGTGTGTGTGTTCATGCATGATACGCATCATCAGCCAGCAGCTTATGCCAAAACCGGCGATAGATGAAAGCAGCATGCCGTATGGACCGAGCCATGATACGAATAGAACCTGGGTGACCACTTTTACTACCAGTCCGGTCATCAGAGCTTTGATAGCCGGACGAGTCAGGTTGGCAGCCTGAAGCATATTCCCCAGCACCGCATATAGTGCAACGAATATACTCATCACAGCTGACACTTGTGTGATGCCAGTTCCGAGAGCATTGTTGCCGTAGAAAATGGTGTACAACGGTTCAGCGACGACAGCCATACCAATTGCTGCAGGGAACATGGCAAACAGCAGAAGCTGGATTCCTTTTGAAAATTGTCTGCGCACTTCATTCATATTGTTTTTCGCAATCAGATCACTGATAAGAGGAACTGAAGCGATCGACATGGCCGTACCGAAAGAAGTGAGTACCATGATCAGTTTATGTGCATTGGCCTGAGTGATTCCGTAAGTCTGTTCGATCATGCTTTCGCTCATATTTGAAAAGGCAGACATGAGCGGGCCGTATGTGACCTGGTCGACGATTTGAAAGACGATGATTCCAGTCGCAATGATGATGAATGGAATCGACGTTTTAATAATATTTATGATCAGCTCGTTCGGTGAGACTGATACCTCGCCTTTGCTTTCTTCAGGCTCATAGTTGAAGGCTGTCTTCATGCGTTTGAGCACAAATCCTAGATAACCTAGTGAAAAAATTGCTCCCACAAACGCTGCAAAGGTAGAGAATGCAACGGCTGTCACCACTTCACCGGAATTGACCTCTCTGATGACATACACAGTTGACAGGAGGAAAATGATTCGAGCCAGCTGTTCCAGTATTTGAGACACTGCAGACGGCTTCATCGTATTATGTCCTTGGATAAATCCGCGTGTGACACTCTGAGCAGGAATGATGAGTAAAGCCGGAGTCAGTGAGCGCATGACTAGAACGGCTTCAGATGCGCTGGCTGATGGGCTGGCTTCAGCAAGCAGCGGTGCCATTACAAACATGACCAGAGCTGAAACGACTCCAGTGATAGCCATGATTTTGAGACCCTGTTTATATATGGCCTTTGAAACCCCATACTCCCCTAATGCATTATAGTAACTCACCTGTTTGGATATAGCACTCGGTACGCCAGCCGTCGCCAGAGCAAGAAAGAACCCATAAGGCGTATAACCCATCTGGTACAATGCATTCGCTGCATCTCCCGGACCCTGTCCACCCATCCAGGCATACCAGGGAATGATATACAAGGCACCCAATATACGGGAAATCATGCTTCCGGCAGTCATCCAGGCAGTTCCGCTTATCATTCTTTCGTCATGAGACATTTCTTTAGTTAATCCTTTTGTTGCTTCAGAACTCATTCTAGAACCCTCTTTTCACTCGATACCAGCTGGCTGTCACTCCTGTGTGCGCTGGATTCATTTTACCTATCGCTTTTCATAGAAAAAAGGAGCAAAGTGCTCCTTTGTAACAGACTCTATTTTACTGCTTTAAGTGTTTCCGTGCAATCTTTTGAGCGAAAGATAAATATTTTTCATCTCTTTTTCGTTAAACTGTCACATCATTCATCTGCCAGCTGCTGATGAGCAAAGGATCTGTAGAGAGGATGCGTCTTCATCAATTCCTCGTGCCTGCCTATACCAGTCAAACGCCCCTGTTCTATGAACAGAATCTTGTCTGCGTCTACTATCGTACTCAAGCGGTGGGCAATGACGAAAGTGGTCCGCCCGACCATGAGTTTCTTCAATGCACTAGATACTTTTTCCTCAGACTGACTGTCCAGACTGGCTGTCGCCTCATCCATCATCAGGATATTAGGATCCCTTAAAAAGGCACGGGAAATATTGATCCGCTGCCTCTGTCCGCCTGACAATTTCAGACCTCGTTCGCCAACCGGTTCATCAAGCTTGCCCGGAAACTCCTCCACAAATTCTTTAGCATAAGCCATTTCAAGTACTTCCCACAAGCGCTCGTCGGATATGCTGTCGGCATCCGGCAGCCCGTAACAGACATTGGAACGGATGGTTCCAGACATCATCGCATTTTCCTGAGAAACGTACCCGATCTGACTGCGCCATGAACTGAGCGAGATTGTCTCTATAGACACCTCTCCTGCTCGAATCTCTCCACTGTCTGGTGTGTAGAACCGCTCCAGGAGTGCAAAAAGTGTGGATTTCCCTCCACCACTTGGACCAGCAAACGCAACCTTTTCTCCCGGAAGTGCTTCAAAGGAAATGGACTTGAGCACTTCTTTCTCAGATTCATAGGAAAAGCTGACCTGATCAAAAATAATAGGCAGGTCAGCAATGGTTCTGTCTTCTCCCTGTTCTTCAGCTTCCTCTTTTTCTTCTAAAATAGATGAGATGCGGTCTGTTGCACCGGCAGCTTTCTGCATCTGCATGAAGAAGTTCATGAAGGTGATGATCGGAAAAATGATTTGGAACAGATAAAGCAGAAATGCTACCAGCTGACCCGTAGTCATCTGTCCTCTGGCTACGCGTACACCTCCGTAACCGATGACGAACACCATGACCCCCATCATAAGCGTATAGATAAGCGGACCGATGATGGCCATGTATTTACCTTCTTTTAATCCGATGGTGTAAAGTTTTTCAATGTCCTTCTTACCTTTTGACTGTTCATAGCTTTCAGCTGTTGAGGATTTCATCAGTCTGATTTCAGCGATCGTTTGCTGGATCTTTCCGGAAAACGAGGCCGTCTCATCCTGCATCTCTCTGGATACTTTAGCTATTTTCTTTCCTAGAGGACGCGTCAGCATTAGTGCAAGTGGAACTGCCGTCAGCATGACCAAAGTCATCTGCCAGTCCATGAGTACCAAGATAATAAAAATACCAAACAGGGACAGAATCCCGTTGATAAACTGCGGAAAAAAGGACGAGATCAGATTCTGGACGATCGTCGTATCATTCGTGATCCGACTGACCACTTCTCCTGATGCATACTGATCAAAATAGGAAACAGGGAGCTTGATCACTTTATTCCATAAAAAAGAACGCAGACTCGCCACTATCCGTTGACCGATCTTGTGCAGCACATAATTTGAAAATCCATTGAAAATAACCTGAAAAATGAAGATACCTACAATCAGAGCAGCTAGCCACGGTCCAAACTGGTCGAATTCGATGCCATCTATGAACTGCTGAGTGGCGAGTGGAATCATCAGTTGTGTAAAGGTCGTCAGGAGGCTGCCTGCGAGTCCGATTGCAATGAGCCCTTTTGAGATCTTCGTTGACCAGATCAGTTGAGTAAATTTTTTCAGGTCATTTTTTGTTGGAGTTTTCAGGTCGGATGATTTTTGCATAAGCTTTCCTCACTTTATTTTACAGAGAAAAAGGGAAGGACCATACCTTCCCTTTTATCCCCTAACTGTTAATTAGCTACGATGTTGACTAGTTTCCCTGGGACAACTATAACTTTTCGTACGGTCTGTCCTTCCAGCATCTCCTGGATTCTACTGTCTGCAAGCGCCAGTTCTTCAAGTGCGTCTTTCGTTATCGATTTCGACACTTGTGCTTTTGAACGAACCTTTCCGTTGATCTGGAAAACGACCGTTACTTCATCCGTAACCAGTTTAGTTTCATCATATGACGGCCACTCTTCATAGGAAATACTTTCGGAAGCTCCGGTCACTTTCGCCCACAGTTCTTCCGAGACGTGAGGTGCGATCGGTGCCAGCATCTTGATGAATCCTTTGACATAGTCAAGCGGCAGACCTTCTGCTTTATACGCGGCATTGATGAAAACCATCAACTGGGAAATTCCTGTATTGAATTGCAGATTCTCATAATCTTCCGTCACTTTCTTCACAGTCTGATGGAAGACAACCTCTAGAGATTTGTCGTCATAAGTGGTGATGCGGTCTCTGACTTTTCCATCTTCATCGATGAATAGGCGCCAGACACGGTCCAGGAACTTACGTGCGCCTTCCAGTCCGTCTTCACTCCAGGCGATGGCTGCATCCAGAGGTCCCATGAACATTTCATATAGACGCAATGTATCTGCACCGTATTCTTCCACTACGACGTCTGGATTGACAACATTCCCTTTTGACTTGGACATTTTCTCATTGTTTTCTCCCAGGATCATACCTTGGTTGTAAAGTTTCTGGAATGGCTCTTTAGTCGGAACCAGACCTAAATCATAAAGGAATTTGTGCCAGAAGCGAGCATAAAGCAGGTGAAGTACTGCGTGTTCCGCTCCGCCAATATAAAGATCGACAGGCAGCCACTGTTTCAGTTTTTCAGGATCTGCCAGCTGGTCCGGGTTCTTTGGATCGATGAAACGAAGGAAATACCACGAGCTTCCTGCCCACTGCGGCATCGTGTTCGTATCTCTTTTCCCTTTCATACCTGTTTTTTCGTCTACTACATTGACCCAATCTTCAATGACGGCCAACGGTGATTCACCTGTACCGGATGGTCTGATTTCATCCGTTTTAGGCAAGGTTACCGGAAGATCTTCTTCAGGCACTGTGGTTGTCGTGCCATCTTCCCAGTGAATGACAGGAATCGGTTCACCCCAGTAACGCTGGCGGGCGAACAGCCAGTCTCTCAGACGGTAAGTTGTCTTAGACTCTCCGATATTATTATCTTTTAGATAAGCAATGATTGTCGCAATTGCCTCTTCCTGATTCAATCCGTTCAGGATATCAGAGTTGATATGCTCACCGTCACCCGTATAGGCTTCCTTGTCTGTATCTCCACCTTTAATGACTGGACGAATCGTCAGATCGTATTTCTGTGCAAATTCATAATCACGTTCATCATGAGCAGGAACAGCCATGATTGCCCCAGTACCGTATGAAGCCAGGACATAGTCAGCGATCCAGATCGGCATCTCCTCGTTGGTTACAGGGTTGACTGCATAAGCTCCTGTAAAGACACCCGTTTTATTTTTATTCAGATCCGTACGCTCAAGGTCAGATTTCTTGTTTGCCTCAGTGCGGTAAGCATCGACTGCTTCTTTCTGTTCAGCTGAGGTGATCTTGTCGACCAGATCTGATTCCGGTGCAAGAACAGCATAGGTCGCTCCGTAAATCGTATCCGGACGAGTTGTGAAGACAGTGAACGATTCAGCAGAATCCTTGATTCCGAAAGTGATTTCAGCTCCTTCAGACTTACCGATCCAGTTACGCTGCATGTCCTTGATGTGTTCTGGCCAGTCCACTTCTTCCAGATCGTCCAGCAGACGATCTGCGTATGCCGTAATCTTAAGCATCCACTGCTTCATCGGTTTACGGTAGACTGGATGTCCTCCACGTTCGGATTTTCCGTCAATGACTTCCTCATTTGCAAGAACGGTACCAAGTGCCGGGCACCAGTTGACAGGGACTTCCGCTTCATAAGCCAAGTCTTTTTCAACCAGCTTCGTAAAAATCCATTGCGTCCATTTATAGTAGTCAGGATCTGTCGTATTGATTTCACGGTCCCAGTCATAACTGAAACCAAGCGACTTGATCTGACGCTTGAAAGTCTGAATGTTCTGTTCAGTAAACTCTGCCGGATCATTTCCGGTATCCAGTGCATACTGCTCAGCCGGAAGACCGAAGGCATCCCATCCCATCGGATGAAGCACATTGAAGCCCTGCGCACGCTTCATGCGTGAAATAATATCTGTTGCCGTGTATCCTTCTGGATGCCCGACATGAAGCCCCTGACCTGATGGGTAAGGAAACATATCAAGTGCATAAAAGTTATCCTTGTTCTTATCTTCAGTGGTTCTGAACGTCTGGTTCTTTTCCCAGACAGCCTGCCACTTCTGTTCGATCGTCTTATGGTTGAATGACATACAATTCTCTCCTTTAAATTAAAAAATGCCCTATGAATAACAGACGAGCTGTTACTCATAGGGCGTTAATGATCGCGGTACCACCTATGTTTACTGTTTTACATGAAGTAAAACAGCCTCCAGTCCTTAACGCGGAAAACGGCAGCGGGTACTTGATTCCCCGAGGCAACTTGTCAGGCGAGTTCAGCTGTCTTTCTGTGTATTTTCACCACCCATACACTCTCTGGAAGAAAGAGACACTTACTACTCCTGTGCACTGTTTTTCTTATCTTTCCACTTATTCTACCAAAGCCTCAGGGAATGCGCAATCTTATTTTAATTTTTCCATTTCGTTCGCTACGAATTCCACATCCGTTCCGACAACGACCTGCATGGTGTTTCGACCTGTTTTTCTCAGTCCTGGTACGTTTGCCTGCTTGATTCTATTTTCGTTTACCTTGTTCATGTCGTTTATCTCCAGCCTCAGGCGTGTAGCACAATAGTCCAGAGAGGCAATATTATCCTGACCACCCAGGCCGTCGAGAATGATTTCCGCCTTTCTCCGATACTCATTGTCGTCAGCAGACAAGGCAGGATCTCTGTCTCTCCCCTGGTTGGCTGTCGGCGCGGCAGGAGGTGTCGGTCCTTCTGATACTTCTCCTTCATCAAGTGCCACTTCTTCTCCTCTACCTGGGGTTTTCAGATTGAATGTTTTTATGGCCCAAAGGAAAGCGAAATAATAGATGACCGCAAATACTAGTCCCTGAACGATCAGCATATACGGCTGATTGGCCATCGGCAGCCTGAAGCTGAGTACGCCATCGACAAACCCTGCACTGAAACCGAAGCCGGCTGTCCAGTTAAATGTCGCCGCAATAAACATAGAAAGACCTGTCAGCAGGGCATGTATTACAAATAACAAAGGTGCGACGAACATGAAGGCAAACTCCAACGGTTCTGTCACGCCTGTAAAGAACGTTGCAAATCCTGCGGCCAGCATCAATGAGCCGACCCGTTTCTTCTGGTCTGAATCAGCCATCTGATACATAGCCAGACCACCGGCAGGCAGTCCGAACATCATGACAGGGAAATAACCGGCCTGGTACATGCCTGTCACCCCCACTACTCCTGTTCCTTCCCAGAAATTCTGAATGTCATTAATTCCAATCAGATCGAACCAGAATACTGCATTTAAAGCATGGTGAAGACCCGTCGGAATCAGCAGCCTGTTAAAGAACCCATATAACCCGGCTCCAAAGGCTCCCAGACCACTGATGAATGTTCCAAAGTCAACGAGCAGACCGAAGACTGGTGGCCAGACAAACATCAGTATACCTGACAAGACTAGTGAGGCTACTGCAGTGATAATCGGCGGAAGACGTCTTCCACTGAAAAATGCCAGAGCTTGAGGAAGCTTGACTCCACTGAATTTATTATAAATGACCGCTGCAATAATACCGACAAGGATACCGATAAACTGCGTTTCGATACTGTCGAAAGCCATGTTCACTTCTTCCACATCGATCTGCTGAAGCTGAGCGACGGTATCCGGACTAAGCATGGTCGTTGTCACAAGCCAGCCGACCAGACCGCTCAGAGCAGCCGACCCGTTCTTGTCCCTGGACATGCCTAAGGCTACCCCTATCGCAAACAGTATACCCATGTTATTGATAAGGGATGCTCCTGCGCTGATCAGGAAAGCCGCAATCTGGCTTTCTCCACCCCAACCGCTCGGATCGATCCAATACCCGATACCCATCAGAATAGCTGCTGCAGGTAAGACCGCCACAGGCAGCATCAAGGATCGGCCTATACGTTGTAGATACTTCATTTGTCCCACTCCTTTTTACAGTGATCACCTTCTTTAAAAGGATGATAAATGCTTCGGAAATGATTAAAGAAGATGTCGCTTTCATTATATAGTAAGCTCTATCATTTAGCAACAAAATATATAACATAATATTTAAAAACCCCTTTTCACAGGGGCTTTTTCGGCCCGTGAAAAGGGGTACATGTTACTTGGCTGTCCTCAATTGCTGATTGACAAAGATAAGGTCTGTAGTTAGATTGTTCATTTCTTTCAGTTCCCGTACAGTCAGTTTGTACTCTCTTGCAATATGAGACAATGTTTCTCCAGCAGAAACAGTATGGACTGACTGAGTGGGCTGAGGAGCCGTCTCGCTTGTCTGCTCACCGCGCACTACTAATGTCTGACCAACGAAAATAATGTCACTCGTCAGGTTGTTCCACTCTCTCAGCTGACTGATCGTCACGTTCTGAGCTCTCGCTATAGCTGAAAGGGTGTCACCTGCCTTAATCACATAGGAGCGGTCATTAGGTCTGGACTGATTATTTGCTGGCGCTGGTGTCTGAACAGTCGGCGTGCTGACAGAAGTTGATCCTCCTGTACGTAAGGTCTGGCCGACAAAGATGCGGTCCGCATTAGTCAGATTGTTCAGCTCACGTAACTGATTCACTGTGGTCTGGAACTCTCGAGCAATGTGTGAGAGTGTATCTCCAGCTTTTACCGTGTATGTGCCTCCCTGATTCTGATTTCCAGCAGGCGAGGTTGGTGCAGTAGAATCAGTTGAGCCTTTAATCGTCAGTTTCTGACCGACAGATAGGCGGTCTGCGTTTTCAATCGCATTCCATTCTCTTAACTGAGCAACGGTCGTCTTGAACTGACGGGCAATGCCACTTAAGGTATCTCCCGATTTTACCGTATAAATTGTGCTGACTGTCTTATCATTATCCTGAACAGGTGCAGCAGGTGTCTGAGTCACAGGTTGTGACTGCTGTGTGCCACTTACCTTGAGGACCTGACCAACTGACAGACGGTTACTATCAGTCAGACTGTTAAGCTGGCTCAGTGCACTCACCGTAGTGCCGTGTGTACGGGCAATCTGACTTAACGTATCTCCTGCCTTGACGACATAGTCCCATACAGCAGGTGACGGACTGGTCTGGTTCTCTGGACGAGTGTTCTGATCCTGAGCTGTCCCGTTGACAGTCAGACGCTGGCCGACAAAAATACGGTCACTGGTCAGCTTGTTGTCAGACATCAGGCGTGAGACAGTCGTCTGGTGATCTCTTGCGATTCTACTCAATGTATCACCGCTTACGACTGTATAAGTAGTCGCCGCAGTCGGTTTCTCAGGCTGCTGAGGTGCGGGCACAGTCGGTGTATCATCAGATGGAACCAGCAGCTGCTGACCTATTCTGATTAGATCACTGTTCAGCTTATTCAACGTTCTAAGCTGAGCGACAGTTGTCTTGTACGTTCTGGCTATTCCTGATAGTGTATCTCCAGATTTAACCGTATATGATGTAGTACCTTTTTCGGGAACCGCAGCATCCGGACTCGGTGCAGGTACAGTGCTTTCTCCCTGTCCAGATGTTCCTGGTACAAGCAGAACCTGCCCGACATAAATGGTATCTGACAGGAGCTTGTTCGCAGATTTCAAAGCAGCGACAGTTGTATTATGTGTACGGGCCAGTTGAGACAGCGTGTCTCCTCTTTGGACCGTAACAGACTTGCTCTGAGTATCAGACTGACTGACTGGCGGAGTCACTGGTACAGTTTCTGCTGCTTTACCCGGTATCGTCAAACGCTGATTGATGAAAATCAGATCTCCACTTAAATTGTTTGTTTCTCTGATCGCCTGAACTGTCGTACTGAATTCTCGGGCAATCTTGGTTAAGGTATCTCCCCTTACAACCGTATAGATTCCACTTCCAGTTTCCGGTCTGATCGCATCAGGAGCTGGTGTTTCACCCTGGTTACCGGAGTCTTCAGGCTTGGAGGTATCTGGTTTCGCTTCTTCTTTTGGCTGTTCTGGCGCAGGTTGCGCTGTTTCAAGTTTAGGCACGGTCAGTTTCTGATTCACGAAAATCAAGTCACTGCTCAGATTATTCGCTGTCTTCAAAGCCTGAACCGTCGTTTTAAAGTCACGTGCGATTTTGCTTAACGTATCTCCTCTAACGACAGTATAAGTCGTGGTTTCCTTAAATGGATTTGAAGGATTGGATGGAGCCGGATTGGATGGTACAGGCGTAGGTCTGTTGCCTCCAGAGACTGGTACATCAAATCGTGTCAGATCATAAAGCTGGATCAGATTGTTCAACTTATTCGCATAAGTCGGATCCGTTGCATACCTTCCCTGCAGCCATGCCGTTGCATCACGATAGCTGTTTGTTCTTTCGACCCATGTCCCGGAATAGAACTGTGGATTCCAGCTCGTCCCGTTTCTTAGCAGACGTGCATAGTCCTGCAGTGATTCTACATAACTCGGATACTTTTTGAAGTGATCGGTTATCGTGATCCATCCAGTATGTGAATAATATTCTCTCGTCTGCATGGCTACTGACTGACCATTGTAGCTTCCTTTAATTCCAAATAGATTGTGGTTCGGCGGTGCAGACAGGCTGCTTCGTCCAAAGCCTGATTCAAGACTGGCCTGGGCTATCATGACAGACGCATACAAGCCATTTTTAGATGCAATCTCCTGAGCAAATCCAGCAATCTGATTGATAAATGCTGCAGGCGTGTTTGTCTGATGCAGGTTCCCAGGATTAGATGAATTTGACGGCTGACTGCTCTTCGCCTGGGCAACCCCTGCTTCATTGATGGCTAGAACTTGTCCCACAGACAGACGGTTGATGTTAGTCAGATTATTCAGACTGGCGAGCTTAGCAGTTGTCGTATTATATGTCTGAGCAATACGGTTCAGCGTGTCGCCGGACTTGACGACATATACAATCGCTGTTTCAGGTGCAGGCGTGTTTGTCTGATGCAGGTTCCCAGGATTAGATGAATTTGACGGCTGACTGTTCTTCGCCTGGGCAACCCCTGCTTCATTGATGGCTAGAACTTGTCCCACAGACAGAAGGTTGATGTTAGTCAGATTATTCAGACTGGCGAGCTTAGCAGTTGTCGTATTATATGTCTGAGCAATACGGTTCAGCGTGTCGCCGGACTTGACGACATATACGATCGCTTCTTCAGGTGCAGGAGCTGTTTCTTTTAAATTAGTCTTCGGTGCTTCAGTTTTTGGTGTTTCGGTTTTAGAAGTCTCTGGTTCTAGTTTGTCAGTTACTGGAGTCTCTAATACCGGATTTTCTACTTCCGCCTCTTCTGCTACAGTTTCAGCCGGAGACTCGGAATCCTGGTCCTGAACGGTACTTTCAGATAAATCCTCAGCAGCAAGTTTTCCACCTGCTTCTTCAGTAGTTTCAGATAATTCATCCTGTTCAGTTGAATCATCTGCAGCTGCAGCAGTCAACAGAGCTGGCTCTTCTGCTGTGTCAGCCACCGAGTCATCGCTTTCTGTTAAGGATTCCGCAGCTAATGAAACTGCTTCACTTATGTCATTCTCATGTACTGTCTCTTCACTATCCTGAATGTCATTCAGCTGCTTTTCGATCAGTGCATTGAAGATCGAGTCCAGCTGCTCAGTAGTCAAATGTTCTGAGTCCAATTGTTCAAGAACACTTTCTCCTCCAGCCAGTTCAATCATTCTTGTCAGCTGGGCCTTTATGTAATCTGTTTCTTCGTCTGATACGGGTGTTGCTTCTGAAGAGTCATTATCTGACTCATCGTCCTGTTCTAAAGAAGCTTGGGAAGAATCTTCATTTGAAAGTTCTAAAGCTGTATACTGTTCATATAGATTTTGAAGAAAAGCCTGATCCTTATCGATTTCCTGTGCTTCAACTGATTGTGTTAAGGAACCTAGGGCTACAACGCCTGCTAATAGACTTGATGAAAATGCAACTGATTTTCTGATCCCCTTTATATTTTCAGGGGCAAGAGGCATTGAGATGTGTTTTGTCATTAAATTTCCTCCTCTTTTTTGGAAAAAGTTATCGTCCCTATATTATACATTTAGTCGGACAGAAGAGAAATAATATCTATGACGATTTTTACTTTGTTATACTATTGTAATATACTGTATAAGTTGCTTGTATCAACAATCAGAAAAGCATTTTTGTATAGAGTGATCCTTGATCATTCATTAGAATTTATACTTATGGAGGTTTGTTTCATGTTACAATCAGCATTAAAATTCACTCACACCTTACTCTACCAGTCTGTTGAAGAAGGAGACACTGTCATTGATGCCACAGTTGGTAACGGCAACGATACGCTTCTGCTGGCAAAAATTGTCGGCCCTGAAGGCACGGTAATCGGGTTTGATATACAGAGGGATGCCATTTCCGCTACCAAAAATAGATTGATTGAGGCTGACCTAAATCAGCGTGTTCAATTGATAGAAGCCGGCCATGAACTAGTCGATTCATTTTCAATAAAGGAGTCTTCGATTGCAGCAGCTGTCTACAATCTCGGTTATCTACCAAAAGGAGACAAATCGATCGTCACTTCACCTGATACAACGATCGAATCACTGAGTAAAGTGCTGCCGCTTTTAAAACCGGGTGGTCTTATCCTGATCATGATCTACTACGGCCATGAGGGCGGTGCTGAAGAGAAAGAAGCGGTCCTGTCCTTTGCTCAATCCCTTCCGCAGAAGTCCTATGACGTGCTGCAGTATGCTTTCATTAATCAGAAAAACTCGCCGCCCTTCCTACTGGCAATTGAAAAGAAATAATAAAAGCCCGGAATCCTCAGTATGTAACCTGAAGATTCCGGGCTTCTGTCGTTTAACCGGTTATTTAGATTTAATATATGTTTTACCGATTGCTGCTGGTGCTTCTGCGCGTCCGACAACACCAACAAGAACTAGGATTGTCAGAAGGAACGGAAGAACTTGCAGCCAGATATTAGGAATATCCTGAATAATTGGAATATGGTTTCCGATACGAGCCAGGCTTTGAGCAAAACCGAAGAATATAGCTGCTCCCATAGCTCCAAGTGGATTCCACTTACCGAAAATCATAGCTGCCATCGCGATAAATCCTTGACCGGCAACAGTTAAGATACCAAATTCATTATGAATCGCCTGTGCCTGAATTGCTCCACCCATTCCGCCTAAGAAACCAGAAATCAGTACGCCGGCATATTTCATAGTGTACACTTTGATCCCCAGTGTTTCAGCTGCGTGCGGGTGTTCACCTACAGAACGTAGACGAAGTCCGAAACGAGTCTTGAATAAGATGAACCATGCAATCACTGCAATGATGATTCCAAGATAGGCCGGTCCGGAAGTATTACGGAAAAAAATCGGCCCGATAACTGGAATACGGTGCAGCAGGAAGATGTTTGATCGACCGAATGCTCTTGGAAGCGGACCGGTCTGAGCTGCACCGAAAATGGCACGAGTCAGGAAGACCGCAAGTGCTGGAGCAGCCAGATTGATTACTGTACCTGAAACGATATGATCTGCTCTCAAGTTGATCGTCGCTACAGCATGAAGAATTGAGAATAGAAGACCAATGACCCCGCCGGCTAGAAGTCCGACCCAGGGAGTCATATTACCGAAAGTACCGAAAAATTGAATGTTAAAAATAGCTGACATGAAAGCACCCATAACCATGATGCCCTCAAGTCCGATGTTTACTACTCCACCACGCTCAGAGAAGGTCCCTCCAAGTGCTGTTAAAATCAAGGGAGCGGCAAACATTAAAGAACTGGATACAATAAGTTGCAGTAGCTGTATAATGTCCATGCCTATTCTCCTCCTTCTGTCGCTTGTTTATTTGACTGCAGTTTACCCATGATCAGACGGATCAGGTAGTTAGCCCCTACAAAGAATATAATCGCGGCAATAACGATACTTGCCATTTCATCCGGAACACCCGCACGGTTTGGCAGGAAACCAGCTCCGACATCCAGTACTCCGAAGAGAATGGATGAGAAGAAAATACCGACTGGATTACCCAGTCCCAGAAGTGCTACTGCTATTCCGTTGAAGCCGACGTGAGGAAGTCCACTTTGTGTAAAGATGTTTCCGAAAGTTCCCAGACCGTGAATAGCTCCACCTAGTCCAGCAAGTGCCCCACTGAGGACCATGGATAAAATAATGTTCTTAGCTGCGCTCATTCCGGCATAGCTTGATGCATGTGGATTCAGACCAACAGCTCTCACTTCAAATCCGGCAGTTGTCTGCGTCATGAATACCCAGTAAAGGGCAACGACTATGATAGCGATAAAGAATCCGACATTCAGACGAGATCCGGCTGTCAAGTTTGTCAGCCAGTCTATGCGCAGGCTTGCGTTTTCACCTACACGTTCAGTTGTATTTCCTGTAGAAAGAACATTTCTGATCAGATAGTTCGTTACGTGGAGGGCTGTGTAGTTAAGCATGATTGTCACGACAACTTCACTTGTTCCAAAATATGCACGTAAGGCTCCGGCGATACCTGCCCAGATAGCTCCGGCAACGATTCCTACTAAAAGACTTAAGGTCACCAGGACAATTCTAGGAAGATCCGGTAAGGTCAATGCCACCCAGATTGCACTTACCCAACCGACAAGCAGCTGTCCTGCAATCCCTATGTTGAAGAATCCGGCTTGAAACGCAATCGCAAACCCAAGCCCAGTAAAAGTCAGAATGGTAGCCTGTCTCAACGCCTCTCCGAAGAAATATGGACTTGTAAACACGCCCTCAAGCATAGCCTGATAAGCAGTTAGTGGATTATATCCGAATAAAAGCATCAATAATGCCCCAAAAATAATTCCCAGAATGATGGACAGGATCGGAACCATTAAGTTATTCAAGCGATTATTATTTTGTGTCAGCAACGGTCTCCTTCTCCTTTCCATTTGACTCAGCCACTTGTTCATGTGCCTTCTCTAGTGAGACACCTGCCATCAAGAGACCCAGTTCTTTTTCATTAGTTTCATCTGCATTGACAACGGCGATGACATTTCCATCATACATAACAGCGATACGGTCAGAAACATTCATGACCTCGTCCAGTTCATAGCTCATGAGCAGAACCCCTTTACCGTTATCACGCTGTTCGATCAGACGTTTGTGAATATACTCGATCGCTCCTACGTCAAGTCCACGAGTCGGCTGTGCTGCAATTAGCAGCTCAGGATCACGGTAAATTTCACGTGCGATGATAGCTTTCTGCTGGTTACCTCCTGAAAGAGAAGCAGCTGAATGCTCTTCACTTGGCGTACGCACGTCAAATTCTTCGATCAGACGCTTGGCATGTTCTTTGATTTCTTTATGATTAAGGAATCCATGCTTGCTGAATGGTTTCTGATAATAGGTCTGAAGGGCCATATTCTCTTCCAGCTTCATTGGAAGAACCAGTCCATAACGTTGTCTGTCTTCCGGAATGTGTCCCAGTCCAGTCTCAGTGATCTTGCGTGGTTTCTTGTTTGTGATATCCTTGCCGTCCAGTTTGATTGTTCCGGAGTCGACCTTAGTCAGTCCAGTAATCGCCTGCATAAGCTCGGACTGTCCATTTCCGTCAACTCCTGCTATCCCAAGCACTTCACCTGCCCTAACTTCAAGATCGATGGCTTTAACTGCATCATACCCACGAGCTTCCTTGACTGTCAGATTATTGATTTCCAGAACTGGCCCTTTAGGTGCTGCCGGTTTCTTGTCTACTTTGAACGATACTGAACGTCCGACCATCATATCAGCCAGTTCCTGCTGTGAGGTCGAGGCTACGTCTACAGTATCGATACTCTTTCCGCGTCTGATGACGGTACAGCGATCGGCTACCTGCTTGATCTCCTCTAGTTTGTGAGTAATCAGAATGATCGACTTGCCTTCTTTTACAAGAGAATCCATGATTTCCATGAGTTCCTCGATCTCCTGAGGTGTCAGTACTCCAGTCGGTTCATCGAAAATAAGGATATCAGCACCACGATACAAAGTTTTCAGAATCTCAGCACGCTGCTGCATACCTACTGAAATGTCAGATATGCGTGCTCTAGGATCCACACGAAGTCCGTAGCGATCAGAAAGTTCCTGTACTTCCTTTTCTGCAGAATCCTGATCCATAAATCCAAACCTGTGTTTTTCTTTACCCAGCATAATATTTTCAGTAACCGTAAACTTATCTACAAGCATAAAGTGCTGATGCACCATTCCAATACCCAGCTGATTCGCTATATCCGGTGAGGAGATGTTAACTTTATTACCCTTCACCCAAATTTCACCTTCTGTCGGTTCCAGTAACCCAGACAATATATTCATCAATGTAGATTTTCCGGCACCATTTTCTCCGAGCAGAGCGTGGATTTCCCCCTTATTCAGGTCCAGATGAATATTGTCATTCGCTCTGAAATTTCCAAACTCTTTTGTAATGCCTTTCATTTCAATGACCTTATTAGTCTGTGACATAACCGATCCCTCCTTCGCTTCCATTTAATTAATATTAACAGTTATTTATTATACCTTACTTTTACACCCTCGTAAATTGAACACAGATAAACAATTAGTAATAATTTTCTTAACTAAATAACGAACTGTCGGACTCGGTAATGAAGATAAAAAGCGCCAGCCTGTTGACTAGCGCTTTACCTATTCACTTGTGCCTATTCAAGTTCGTTTAAAAATCGTTTATCTGTTATTCAGAATCAGAGAATTCAGTTACTTCGATTTCTCCATCAAGGATAGCCTGACGTGCCTCTTCAACAGCAGCCCATGCATCATCTGACATGTTTCCGCGTGTCACGTCAACTCCTCCTTCTTCTATACCGTAAGCAATATTTTCTCCACCTGGGAATCCTTCTTCAATTGTCTGGTTGGCAGACATTTCAATTGCAGAACCTACACCTTTAAGTGTTGATGTCAGAGTGAAGTTTCCACCATCCCAGTTTCCTTCTTCTTCCTGGTCACGGTCTACACCGATTACCCAGATTTCAGAATCAGGATCTGATTCAAGACGGTTACGTGCTTCTGTGAATACACCGTTACCAACTGCTCCTGCAGCGTGGTAGATAACATCTGCTCCATTTGCATACATACCAGCAGCGATCTGTTGTCCTACACCAGCGTCTGAGAATGATTCAGCGTACTGCACATCTACTTCGATGCTATCATCTACGTAAGCAACACCTTCAGTAAATCCTGTTTCGAAACGGTCGATAACTGGAGACGCAATTCCCCCGATGAATCCGACGCGTCCTGTTTCAGTTGTCTGAGCAGCTGCAACTCCTGCAAGGAATGCCGCTTCATGGTCACGGAAAGTTAGAGACACAACGTTGTCACGATCAGAAATGTCATCGACAATTCCGAAGTACTGGTCAGGGTTCTGATCAGCTACATCGTTGACAGCGTCAAGAAGCATAAATCCGATTCCGTAAATAATGTCGTAACCATCAGCATTAGCCTGATTCAAGTTAGGAACAAAATCAGAGGAGTCATTTGACTGGTAGTAAGCAATGTGATCATCGCTTAATCCAAGATTGTCAGCCCATTGTTTCATACCTTCCCAAGCGGACTGGTTGAATGAACGGTCGTCAACTCCACCTTCATCAGTAATCATAGCGATTCGGAAGTCGATATCTTCTGTATCTTCTCCGTTATCCGCAGTTTCTTCACCAGTATCTTCAGTATCATCCTGAATCGTGTCAGTTGTGTCTCCAGCATCCTGACCCTGGCAGGCAGCCAGTACGAAAGCAGATGTACCTAAAGCCAGCAATGTTCTCAATTTAAGCATTGTCACAATTGTTTCCCCCTAAAATTTTTTTACACCTTAGAAAAGAGCACCTGCTTCTCATTTGAATTTAATAGGCACGTCAAATGATTCCGCTAACACTCTCTCCTTTCAAGGTTATAGTAACACTCCCGTAGCAAAAAGGAAAGTTAGAATTTGATGTCTAATATAATTAAAAAACTTTCATATTGAGGTTTCATTTAACTTATCTGGTCAACAGGTTCTGAAGGTGTTTCGGCAGGTTCACCTGATACCAGTACTTCTCTGGGTTTCGATCCTTCGGAAGGCCCGACGATTCCATTCATTTCCATTTCATCCACCATACGTGCAGCTCTGTTATATCCAATTCTAAACCTTCGCTGAAGCAGTGATATGCTTGCAGTTTGCATTTCTATTACAAGCGACACAGCTTCGTCATATAAATCGTCTTCAGAGTCAGCCGTATTTTTTTGAGGCTCATCCTTTGGAATCATCTCTTCTACATAATTCGCTTCCTGCTGGTCCTTGACGAAGCTTACAACAGCTTCGACTTCCTCATCGGATATGAAGGCTCCCTGTACCCTGTTCGCCTTATTGGCGCCCATCGGCTGGAAGAGCATGTCTCCACGTCCCAGAAGTTTCTCAGCCCCGTTGCTGTCAAGAATCGTCCGGGAATCCGTGCCACTTGATACGGCGAACGCGATCCGTGACGGCACATTGGCTTTGATTATTCCGGTTATAACGTCCACACTCGGACGCTGAGTCGCCAGGATCATATGGATCCCTGCAGCTCGTGCCATCTGGGCCAATCTGATAATTGAATCCTCAACTTCATTGGAAGCCACCATCATCAAGTCTGCCAGCTCATCTACGATCACAACGATAAAAGGCAGCGGCAGCAGTCCTTCGTTATTCTCTTCGTTCTTACGTTTGACAAAAGCATTGTAGCCTTCCATGTTTCTTGACCCACTTGCGGCAAATAATTCGTATCGTCTTTCCATTTCCTGAACGACTTTCTGAAGGGCAACTGCAGCCTTCTTAGGATTCGTCACGACCGGTGTCAGAAGATGCGGAATGCCATTATAGACATTCAATTCAACCATTTTCGGGTCGATCATCATCAGTTTAAGTTCATTTGGTTTAGCTTTAAGCAGGAGACTCGTAATTACTCCGTTGATTGCAACCGACTTACCTGATCCCGTTGCTCCAGCTACCAGAAGGTGTGGCATTTTAGCCAGATCGGCCATAGCAACGTTTCCTGCTATATCCCTACCTAATGGGACTTCAAGGAGTTTATCCTTATTCTTGACCTGTCCTTCTATAATGTCTCTGAACGATACGGTACTGACTTCAGAGTTCGGAACTTCAATACCAATCACCGCTTTTCCTGGAATCGGCGCTTCCATTCGTATGTCCTTAGCAGCAAGTGCCAGCGCAAGATCGTCTGACAACCCGACAATTTTGCTTACTTTCACACCCGTTGCAGGTTGTATCTCATATTTCGTTACTGCCGGACCAAGGTTGGCTTTAGTAACTTTAGCTTTCACCCCGAAACTTTCAAAGGTCTCTTCCAGCTTCTTGACGTTTTTCTGAATGATCGTGTATTCGTCAGACTGATCGATTGCTTCGATCTGATTCAGTAAGGTAACCGGAGGAAGTTTGTAGGCTTCATTTTCCTCTTCTCCAATTTCAAACTCCACCGGGCCATCGTCCTGTCCATCTTCCGGTTCTGAAGGAGGATGAGAATCTGTGTTTTTTCTTTGGAGTTTCTCCTGTATCTCCTGATAGCCTTCAATTTCAAGGGTAGTCTGTTCATGTTCTGATGCAGCTGACTCGTTGATTGGAGTAGTTTCCTCAACATTATCTGTCAAATCAGGCTGATCCTTAATTTCTTCTTTCTTCTGTCTGGATTTCCTAGGTTTTCTGGCAGTTTTCGGTTTCTTCCTGCGTTTTTTTCGGCTATCACTTACATGAGAAACGGCTGATCCTACACTGTTATTCAACCCGTTGAACAATACTCTCAAGCCTTTTCTGATTCGTTCAAAAAGATTTCTGTATGAGAACTGGAAGAAAGTCATGATCCCCACAAATACAAGAGCAACGATCATGATATAAGTACCCGCCATTGCAAATAAGAAATGGCTGGCTCCAAAGAAGACTGCGCCGATCATTCCGCCTCCGACTGACCCACCTATACTGTTGCTGGTGACCTGAGGCCAGATCGCCTGCCAGGTAGCTGTTACACTGTTCGTGGAATCAGTGATGACAGGCAGAACCCATCTCGAGTGATTAAAAACAAGCCAGGCTACGTAGAGCAGTGCCGCTCCTCTTGTCCGTGGACCTTTGAAACTTGGCCATTCGCCTTTCAGCAGCAGATACAGTCCGGTCGCCAGTAATATTATGGCCATAAAAGCATAGGTTTCTCCTACAAATAATCTGAATACATTAGTGATAAATCGTCCGACAAATCCAAAAGATCCAAGCGCCAGCAGGCTGGTGAAAAATAGAATAAATCCAGTAAGTTCAGGTGCCACCTTGTGGGTCTTTTTCTTTGGTCTGCCTCGTTTTTTCGTTCGTGCCATTCCCGTTCTCCTTTCTTTCATATCTGTGTCATTATAGCATGAATCATCCAGCTAAGGTAGGAGTCTCAGGGGATAACTCTTTATGATCATTATACTTGACACGTTTAGGATTCATGACTTCATTACTGACGGCTAATCATTTTTGAATTTACCCTTTTTACACTAAATATCCACTATTGCATGTAATTAGAAAACCTGTATTCGTTAATTCCTCATTTTTAGCAATTATGTTTAAAAATAGCCATGCAAATGAAACGCCCATATGCGCGTTTTAAAAAATTATTCAGTTTATTCATTCACAGTAAAGATAA
>NZ_BAAGIQ010000020.1:0-28114 GCF_054658175.1 Alkalibacterium sp. s-m-28 | reverse complement strand
AGAGAATTTCTTGGTATTTCTCCTGAACGTCAAGTTTTTCTAAAAAATCAATGTCAAATAAAGTGGGTTGTTGTATAATGGACATAAGGAATCCCTCCTGGAGTACGTGTCTTAGTCGACAACCTAATTGTACCATATGGGGGGGTTCCTTTTTTCTATGTTTTAAAAAAGTTGATTTATCAGGTGTTAAACACGACAAATAATTATGAAATTGGCTCAATTAAATAACAAGTTAAATTTGTCGGTTAGTTTGTAAATATAAGAAAATGAGCATATTCTTCCTTTTAGTGAAAACTGATCAAAAAAGCCCATCCATTGCCTTTAGGCGGGCAAAAGATGGGACTGGTTTATACTATTATGTCAGTAACGATTAAAGATAGTTGCTAATTAATCCTGGACCCATCTGGATCCTTTTTTTGCGTAACCTTCTACTGCATATACCTGATTGTCTTCATCAAAAAGCTGACGTTCGAGAAGAGTATTCTGACGGAGTTCGACTAGCCAGTCTCCCCGTTCGCTTGGAATGCTGAGCTGATAATGAACCATCTGTTTCTTTATTTCTTTTTCAATCGCATGTCTTAGCATCTCTATATCTTCAGGGTCGCGAGCCGAAATCGTGCAGTTCGGAAAGAGCGAGGTACGCGCAGGGGATTCCAGCAGATCCTTTTTATTGTACACCGTCAGCATCGGAATCAGATTCATTCCCAGTTCATCAAGCAGCTCCATGACCGTTTCCTCATGCGCCTTGATATTCTCTGCAGATGCATCCACGACATGTAAAAGCATATCCACGTGCTTGGATTCTTCGAGTGTCGACTTGAAAGCTTCGATCAGCTGAGTGGGAAGCTCCTGGATAAATCCGACCGTATCCGTCAGTGTGATTTGCATGCCTGACGGGAGCTCACTTTTTCTGGTCAAGGGATCGAGTGTCGCAAACAGCTGATCTTTTTCATACGTCTCCGCTTGAGTCAGCTGATTCAAGAGGGTCGATTTTCCGGCATTCGTATACCCGATCAGACCGATCTGAAATACGTTACTGTTTTTACGCTGTTCCCGGCTTCGCTCACGGT
Source organism: Alkalibacterium sp. s-m-28 (assembly GCF_054658175.1). Taxonomy (NCBI): domain Bacteria; kingdom Bacillati; phylum Bacillota; class Bacilli; order Lactobacillales; family Carnobacteriaceae; genus Alkalibacterium; species Alkalibacterium sp. s-m-28. Next base: position 27,044 of record NZ_BAAGIQ010000020.1, on the reverse strand, counting down.
GAGCCGCAATCTTCTTCAGTTCCTTACGTATCTCTGTCATCTGTCTCTGAATGTGCCGGCGGTCAGTTTCCAGTTTCGTTTCCCCTGGACCTCTAGTTCCGATTCCTGCACCCAGCCGGGACATGTTCTCTCCCTGACCAGCCAATCTAGGCAGAATGTAAGACAGTTGTGCCAGTTCGACCTGCAGTCGCCCTTCCTTACTCTGTGCTCTGAGGGCAAAGATATCAAGAATAACCTGTATCCGGTCGATGACTTTAGCATCAACTTCCTCCTGAATATTTCTTACATGACTGGGTGAGAGTTCCTGGTTGAATACAATCGTCTGGGCTTCCAGCTCGTCTGCCAAATGCTTAAGTTCATTAACTTTTCCTTTTCCTATCACTGTTTTATGATCGATCCGCTCTCTTTTCTGAGACAGTTTAGCAACGACTTTTCCCCCGGCATTTTCAACGAGCTGCTCGAGCTCATCGAAAGAATAACGAAAAGCCTCTTCTTCGTTCTGTTTTTCTATGCCGACGATGATGACTTTTTCATATGTCTGTTCTTGTTCCATTTAATCACTTCCTATATGGTCTTTTATCTGGCTTTTTAATGTGTCGATTGACTCAGGATGCTCAATAAGATCAGCCCACTGATCGATTTCAAAGCGATTTCTGAACCAGGTTAACTGACGTTTTGCGTAATTTCTGGAATGCTGCTTGATTGTATCGACTGCTTCTTCTAGCGGCATACTTCCTTCAATATACGGAATCAGTTCTTTGTAGCCAATCCCTTTCAAACTCTGAGCATCTTCCGGAACATGTCTGATCAGCTCTTCCGCTTCCTCGAGCAGGCCAGACTCCATCATCTGATCCACCCGTCGATTGATTCGGTCGTAGAGTACAGCTCTGTCCGCAGTCAAACCAATGACATATGCATCGTACAAGGGTTCTTTCTTTTTTTCCGACTGATAAGTCGAAAAGGGCTGACCTGTTTCATGAATGACTTCCAGCGCTCGAATCACCCGTCTAACATTGTTAGGATGAATCTGTTCAGCGGATGCCGGATCCTTTTCCTTAAGCTTAGCATGCAAGGCTTCTCTGCCATCCTCACGGGCCAGCCTGTCCATTTCGTCTCTGAATGCCTGATTCGGTTTCGCTTCACCGCCATGACTGATGTCAAAGAGAAGGGATTCGATATATAAGCCGGTCCCTCCTACAATAATCGGAAGCTTGCCTCTCTCAGTGATCTCACTTATTTTCTGAGACGCGACTTCTTTAAAATCAGACACACTAAATGGGTCTATAGGGTCTTTGATATCGATCAGATGATGCGGAAGACCTTCCGCTTCCTCTTCAGTCACTTTTGCCGTACCGATGTCCAGACCTTTGTAGACCTGCATCGAATCTCCGTTGATCAGTTCACCATTGAATGTTTTTGCCAGTTCAATACTTAACGCCGTTTTTCCCACTGCTGTCGGTCCGACGATCACAATTATCTTATCTTTCACACTATTCCTCCGCGATCTGTTGTGATTCAAGTATAGCATACGTCAGAGTAAAATTTAAAAAGGAGTCCATTGCTGAATAAAGCTTTTATAGTGAAAAGAAATGGACTATTGAATGGATGGATGGAGTTTATGGGGATTATTTCTTTTGAACTATACTGAAGAAGGGCTAAAAGGTAGTTCAGCACTAGAAAAAACGCTGAACTAAACTCACCTGAAAACGTGTGGAGTTCAGAGGATAAAAAGATTGGTGAACTACAGTTTACCAGGAAATAATAGAGTTCACATCGAAAACTACTGATAAACTCAATTCCAAATAAAAAACCGGAGCAAAAGGAAGCCTAATTATAGACTTTCTTCTACTCCGGTCAATATCGATTAGGCATTTACAAAACTTCTGCAGGCATCAGCGCAGGCAAAGCAGGCCTTCGCACATTCCTGACAATGGTCATGGTCGTGCTGCTCACATTCTTTTCCGCAGGCCTGACAGATCGTTCCACATAGTGAAACCAGGTCGTTTCTCAAAGACCCTTCTCTTCCACTGAACGACAGAACCATCTGGCAGATATCTCCACACTCCCGGTCCAGACGGATACACTCTCTCATCATATCAAGGTGCTCTTCATTCAAACAGGCGTCAAAGCAATTATTACAAGCCTGCATGCACTCATATGTCGCATCCATCACTTTTTTTAATTTCTCATCCATCGTCTCCCCTCCTCCTGTATCAGTCGTATCATCGCTTCTCCTTAATTATACGAGCAGGAATCGGGGGCTTTCAAGCAATAGCCACTGAGTATAGGTTCTTAGACCGGGTCAGCAGAATATCTGTCCTTGCATGACATTTCATCATATATAATCAGTCTTCGAGCAGCGTCAGTACTTCTTCTGTGCTTAGACTGTTCAATGTCTGAGTATTGCCTTTAGTAATAACTGAATCGATCAGTTCGCGTTTCTTCTCCTGAAGATCGTTGATGCGTTCTTCGATCGTCCCCGTTGTAATCAGACGAATGATCTGTACGGATTTCTTCTGACCGAACCGGTGCACCCGGTCAGCCGCCTGATCTTCGATTGCCGGATTCCACCAGGAGTCATAAAGAATGACGGTATCTCCACCTGTCAGATTCAACCCTGTTCCACCAGCTTTGAGTGAAATCAGGAACAGGTCCTTTTCTCCAGTATTGAATCGGGTCGTCAAATGTAGACGGTCTTCATTTTTGGTCTGACCATCGAGGTAATGGTAATCCACATCTATGGCATCCAGACGCTCTCTGATAATTTTCAGCATGGACGTAAACTGCGAGAACAGAACCACACGTTTGCCGTTGGCCCGCGCCTCTTCAAGGTATTCCATCAGACGTTCCAGTTTAGAAGATGAGCCTTCAAAATTAGGCATGACTAGCCTTGGGTCACAACAGATCTGTCTCAGCCTGGTCATACCTGCCAGAACTTTGATCCGGTTGGCATTCAGCTCATCCGTATCGATCAAGGTCTTGATCTCCTGCTTAATTGCCGCATGCTGGGTTTGATACAGACGTTTCTGATTATCAGACAGTTCAATGTATTCTGTTGTTTCTGTCTTCTCAGGCAGATCGTCCAGAACATCCCGTTTCAGTCGTCTTAGAATGAACGGCTTGATCTTTGCAGAAATTCTAGACTGGTCCATAGCCTGGAAAGCTTTCCTGTTCTTGAACAGACCCGGCTGGATAATTGAAAACAGGGACCAGAGTTCTCCCAGGTGATTTTCAATCGGTGTTCCTGACAAAGCAATCTTGCTTTCAGCTTTCAGTTTCCTGACAGCCTGAGTCGTCTTGGCTGCACTGTTCTTGACAGTTTGTGATTCATCCAGAACGATTGTCTCAAATGTTTCGTCCTCGTACAGATCTGAATCTCTTTGAACAAGAGGATAACTTGTAATCCAGATTGGAATGTTTTTATTCAGCGCTTCCTGTTTTTTAGCTTCCCGTTCTTCCTTGGAGCCTGAAATGATGATCGTTTCTGTATCGGGCACAAAGTTCAGCCACTCGTGCTGCCAGTTGTAGACGACACTAGACGGGCAGATGATCAGATAGCGCCCTTGTTTTTCTTCATATTTGGATTGCAGGAAAGCAATCGTCTGGACAGTCTTTCCAAGTCCCATGTCATCCGCCAGCACTCCTCCGAACCCATAATGATCTAAGCTTTTCAGCCACTTGAATCCAGTGACCTGATACGGTCGCATGTTAGCTTTCAGACCAGCTGGCAAATCAAAGTCCAGTGTTTCCGGACTCAACAGCTGCTCCACAAGTGACTTGAAGCGTCTTCCGGTATTTATAGTTTCCTCATCCAGTGCAGACAGCCCCTGGAAGACAGAGACAGTCATATCAGTTTCAAACTCATCATCATCTATATCCAGTGATTCCTTGGCACGTTTCATAGCCTGGAAAGCAGGGTCTTTCAGATTCACCAGCTGACCGCTTGACAGTCTATAAAACGGCTGATTTCTCTCCAGGTCTTTCAACAAGGCCTGCAGTTCATTTGACGGGATATCTTCAGTTTCGAAACTAATATCCAGTAGATTGGACGACTCCCTCATTTCCATCGTGACTCTCGGCTGTCTTTTCGGACTGTAAATCAGACGGCGGGCAGACTGAGACAGGAAGATTTCCATGTTTTCAGCCAGTTCCGGAAGTGAATCATACAGAAACCCGCTGATGGTATCCGTTTCAGTCAGCTTCCACATGCCCTGCTGACGGGCAACTGAAGGGACATGAGTATACAGCAGATTCAGAACATCTGATTCCTTCTTCCATTCCCTAACTAGGATCGTTTCTTCGACTTCTGTCTTAGACTCTTCCAATGGATACAAAGTCGTCTGCCCATATGAATATACCGGACGAATCAGCAGTGACTGACCTTCAGTATCGATATATAGTTGAGGCTCGAATTCTGCCTGATAGATCAGTTGTTGGACGGCCTCGTCCATATCGACCTGTATGACTTCCTTGAGCTGTGACAATGTAACGGACAGGAAAGTTTCAATTTCAGACCGGCGCATGACCAGCGTATAGGAGCCGGAACTCTTCAGTCCCTGAAAAATACTGTGAATCAGCTCATATGAAGGAGAAGACAGAAGATAGAACACTTGCTTGTACTCAATCATCTTACCTTTATCATGGAAATGAAAGTCTTCAACGGTCAGTGACGTATCTGCCAGAGAAAAGTGGAATAAATTATCTTTCTTTTCAAATTTGAATGTCAGATCAAGATCTTCGATGGATTCTTTTACCCGTAGCGTATCTCCCCGGTCGATTTGAGTCAGCTGACGAGGCGGTCTTCCGAAACGAACGAAAGCCCCCATCGTATTTTCCAGCAGTCGGATCATTTCTTTAATGTATAAGGCAGGAATGGAAAAACTTTCCCGATTCGACATCTGGCTTTCATATCCTACAGGTGTCAGAGAAGAGATAATGTCCTGAATATCCTTCAGTTTCTCAAAGACATATCGATCTTCCGCCAGTAAGGCATACTCGCTGGAATCAAACGTGAAGTTCTTCCCGAACTCGATCGGTTCTCCGCTGATTATGTCTTCAATAACCCGTGCTGTATTTTTAACAATATATAAGTAATCCTTGCCGATTTTGAAAAAAAGATCGTAAATAGGATTAGCCGAAGTCCCGCTCACATTTAGGATATATTCGACATAGACCGGCTGTTTGTACAAGGAGTCGGTTTGTCTGGCAATTTCCTGCTTGGATAAATGGAGCAGTTCATTGACTGCCTTTTCACTTTTCTTATAAGAAAACATAGGTTGTGTCTTGTTACCTGTGCCGTCAGGTGTCTCGCTTTTAGAGGTGAGTTCACTGGCATCCAGATCATTCAGATGGAACATAGCCGCCACCACATGCTTACAGGCACCTGCATTTTTTTCGAATGGTTTACATGTGCAGTGGTACTTTCTTGCTACACCATTAGGATAAAAGCGCAAGTGTACGGTTTCTAACTGACGGTCTTCAACATTAAACTGAACAGTGTTATGGTTGGTATCCACTTTCAGATTCTTGACTGCTCTGTTCTTATATACTTCCTTGCCTTGAAGAAACGTCGAGTAGTTGCTGGCTAAAGAAGTGATCGTCATTTCTGGAAAAGCCTGTTTTTTCATCGATTCAGTCATCCCTTTTCAACTGTAGTTGCTTGTGTCTGTTTATCCGTTTAAAATCTTCATCTATTCATTATACCAAACATTTCGCATTTATTGGACATAATAAAGCAATCAAGTGATATAATCGAGTGAAGAATCTGGAATCGCTTCATGACCTACCTAAATTTATTAAGGAGAATCGCCCATGTCACGTAAAATCAAGCGCCCCTCGCTTCCCGTAAGTCTGCCACTCATCAACTTTATGGAAGTCTTCGATCCGGAAGAACCTTACATCGAACAGGCAGAAATCGCCGACTGTGTCATCACATTGTCCGATACACGACTCATCGAATTCAAAGGTGTGCGATTCAGAAATGTCCAGTTCGATCAGCTGACCATAAATAATGCCTACTTCAAAGATGTAGAATTTATCAAATGTGAATGCATCAATGCCGAACTGACTGAAACAAGCCTTAAACAAGTATCATTCAATCAATGTAGACTAAACGGCATGCTTTTCACTGACAGCTTCCTTGAAGATGTCTCGTTTACTGATTGTATCATGCATCTATCAAGTATAGGCTTCTCAAAAGTCAAATCTGTATTATTTGATCAATGCAAGTTAAATGAAATGGATTTCCTTGAGTGTTCTTTAAAGCAAACCCGGTTTGAATCCTGTGACTTGAATCGAGCAAAGTTCAGTCATACCTCATTGAATACCATCGATTTGAGTTCATCAGAGTTTGACGCCATTGCAGTATCTATAGACGACATAAAAGGTGCCATAGTAAACGAATCTCAGGCTCTCGGATTTTTGGAAATGCTGCAGCTCAAGATTAAAGACTGACCAGCGCATGATGTAGGTGATTCAAGTTCACCCAATGAAGGTTTCACTTGAAATATCACCTATTGAGGCTTCTCTATTACCCACTCAAAGACATAATCACCTTGGGTGGGTCTTAATTTTCTATTTACTTACCACTCAGTAGCACAACTCCAACGAGTGGTAAGTAATTTCAATTTCTTTGACCACTCAGGAGCACATATCCAGCGAGTGGGCATTAAATCCACTATTATTGACCACTCACCCGGCTTATTTCCATGAGTAAGCCATAAACGTCATATTTTACAGCACTCATCGATTATAGACCTACTAAAGCATCAGAAGCTTGCCAAATCCGGCTCCTTTTCCCAAGCTTTCTCTAACACTTAAGCGGGAACAATCATCGTGATGATTGTTTTCCTTTTAAAATTCTTTTACTTTGAAAAGTCAAAAAGACACACTCCCTGTCAGCACCCACCGACTAGTTTAACGAGTGTGTCTCTTTTTCTGCTTTTGACTTATTCAATCGTTCAGTTTAGATCAGTATATTACTTAATGAATCAGTACTTGACGAGAGTCAATGAAGTAAAGTCAGCGTGTCCGCGGTCATCTCTATCGGTCACAGCGTAGATTCCCATTGTACAGCCAACGAATCCGCCTGCCACTTTTGTGCTCAAATAATGGATATCTACATTTTCAGCTATGATAACTGTTTCATCATTGATTACAGCTGATGCACTGACTGTCTGACCTTCTCCTGTAAGCGACAGCTGAAGAGAGCTGTCAGTTATCTCTTTTGACCCGACAACCGTTTCTTCTCCATCGATTAAAGATACAAATCTGACTGTTTTAACGCCGTCCAGATAGCTGACGATAAGACGAATCGAATACTGGTCATTCTGCAGAACGACCAGTCCCGCTTCTTCTCCTTCTTTCAGGGCTTCATCCATTTCTACACTTAGCGTATAGTCCATAGTTGACTGACGCAGACCAATATAGGTTGGTGTATCTATTTCCTGAATCGTAATAGTTGACGGATAAAGTCTTAACCAGCCTTCTCTGCTTTCTCTGTCGTAATTATCCCAGTTAGGATTTCTCAAATGAACAAAGGCAGAATCTTCTTTCGTCAGATCAAAGGCTTCCTGAGTTTCAACCGGGACTAGTGGCAGTCCGTGCTCCTGCGTGTTCAGAAGACGTCCTTCTCCAGGGTTGATGACTGGCCAGCCGTCTTCCCATTGAACTCTTGCTAGGAAGGTTTCACGCCCTAAGTTGTCATAGCCGTTGAACTGTCTGCTCGCCAGTAGAGTAATGAACCACTCTCCATTTGACGCTTTGACTAGATCGCCGTGACCGACATTATGAATCGGATACTGATTCCCTAAATGGCGGTGGGTCAGGATCGGGTTATTCTTATTGCCGATATACGGCCCATCGATAGATTCACTTCGTGCAATCGTGATCGCATGATTGAATCCCGTTCCTCCTTCAGCAATCATCAGGTAGTAAAGTCCATCCTTTTTGTAAATATGCGGACCTTCAGGCCAGATTGCGTCTCTCAGTGCACCTTTCCATAGTTTGGTGCTTACGCCCACTAGAGACATAGTTTCGAGATCCAGCTCCTGGAGCCAGACTTCCCAGTCCCCATTATACGTAGCGCCACGAGGATTTTCTCTCGTACCCACGTAATAGCATCTGCCGTCTTCATCGAAGAACAAGCGGGGATCAATTCCCGGTGCGTTGTCTATAAAGTATGGATCTGACCAGTCTCCTGCTGGGTCATCAGTTTTCACCAGGAAGTTTCCGCCGTTAGTCACGTTAGTTGTAATCATATAAAACGTGCCGTCGTGGTATCTAATTGACGGTGCAAATATCCCTTGTGAATGAGCCGCACCAATAAGGTTCAGCTGCTCTTTTCTATCCAGGACATTACCGATTCTTAACGATATCATCCCACAGCCTTTTTGCAGCCTGAAATAATTTCTGATCATTACGTATATGTGCGACTTCAGCCACAGCAGCAGCCATATAAACGAGTCTAACGGCGTGACCAACAGCTTCTTCCTGCTCGAGAACCGGTTTGTGAGCTTGAAGATAGACAAGTTCGAAAGGCATCCGTTGACGGTCATCCAGACCCAATGCTTTATTTTCGATTAACTGTTCCTGATAAAACTCTGTATCCTGTCCCTTAATTTCAAGAAACCATTCACTTAGAGTCAAGCAGGTTGCATCATCTGTCACTTCATATAGCCTAATCAGGGCCAATTCAATTTCCTGATGACTATCTGCTCCTTTAATCTTATTATCTTCCGGTCCAAACGCTTCATTTATACAATGGACAAGTTTATTTGAAACTTCAATCAACCATATTTCCACTGTCGATTTAAAATGCGCAACGGCTGCTTCAATTAAATGCACCGCACAGTATAATTCGTGACTTTCAAAGAGACTCCTGAATTTCAATTGAGACGCCTCTATCTAATAATACGTACTGATATAGCCGTCTTCGTCCTATGCCGATTCAATCAAAGACACAACCGTATCCATCATGTCCTTTAATTCCGGATCCGGTTTGAGGGCATAGGCATTTGCAGAGGATTCAAGCCACTTGTAGACATCAGAATCCTGAAAAAGCTAGCCATAATGATCCCCTTCACTTAACCCTGCAGCTATGCGCAAGTTTTCCATAGCATTACTTTTTTCAGAAGGGGTCCCTTCGTCGTGAAGCACCTTCCACTGGTAAGGAATCATTTCTGAATGAATCAGATTGATATACCTTTACCATAACGTATCGTGATAGGTCAGTTTCATTTGTACCTCCAGAAAATTTTAGAATCCGCTGATAAAAAGGACTGAGGTTCACCCAGTCCTTTTGTGATTAAATCAGAGTATGACTTTTACTGCAGCTTTCTCTACTTCCAACATGTCTTCATAACGGCTCATAAAGGTGCTGAAATTCTTCTGTCCTTCGTCACTTGGTTCAACTGTCTCAGCTTTTTGGCTTCTGAAGACTTTATTTGATAAATAATCTTCCAGCTTTTCATTTTCCTCTTTGTTTACGGCAAAAGCAGCAAGCAACGCCATTCCCCAAGGTCCGCCTTCTCCCGCACTTTCCATAACAGAAACTGGTACAGTGAGGGCATCAGCCATCATCTGCTGGCCGACATGCTTCGTCTTGAAGAAGCCGCCGTGTCCTAAAAGCTGATCGACACTGACATCTTCTTTCTGAATCAAGATATCCATTCCCAGTTTCAATGTAGCTAAAGCAGAATAAATATGGGTGCGCATGAAGTTCGCCAGATTCAACGTGCTGTCAGGCATCTGAATAAACAGCGGCCGTCCCTCTTCAAGACCCGTTATCGGTTCACCCGAATAATAATTGCAGCTCATCAATTGACCATTATCTGCATCTGCCTCCAGCGCTTTATTAAAGAGCGTCGTAAAGAGTTTCTCGCTTGAAACCTCAAACCCTAGAGTTTCCACCAGTTCGTTGAAAAGGCGGGCCCAGGCATTAATGTCAGTTGTGAAATTATTGCAGTGAACCATCGCGGTCGGTTTGCCTGTTGGCGTGGTGACCATATCGATTTCCTCATAGTAGTTCGATAAGCTCTTTTCCAGAACCAGCATGGCAAATACCGATGTACCCGCTGAAACATTTCCTGTTCGTTCAGCTACTGCATTAGTTGCAGCCATACCCGTTCCGGCATCGCCCTCTGGTGGACACAATAATGCGTTCGGCTTTAACGTTTTAGAAGGATCAATAAGTCGGGCACCTTCTTCGGTGAGTTGACCGGCATATTCACCGGCTGATAAAGTATCTGGCAAGATATCCAGCAATGACCACGCTTTATCAATTGAAGCTGTTTTTTCATTATAGGCATGGACCATCTCCTGATTATACTTTCCAGTGGTACTGTCAATCGGGAACATCCCAGATGCTTCGCCGATACCAAGCGCTTTAACTCCTGTCAGCTTCCAGTGCACATAACCAGCAAGGGTCGTTAGAAAATCAATGTCTTTTACGTGCTCTTCTTCATCTAAGATAGCCTGATGCAAATGGGCAATACTCCAACGTTGAGGAATATTGAAGTCGAACAGTTCGGTCAGTTCTTTAGATGCCTGTTCTGTCGTCGTATTACGCCATGTACGAAAAGGCGTCAACAAATTTCCTGCCTTATCAAATGGCAGATAGCCGTGCATCATGCCTGAGAATCCCATAGCATCAATTTCTGTCAATTTTTCATCGAAGCGCGCTGCATATTGTTCTGCAAGCTGCTTGTAAGCAGTCTGAAGCCCTGTCCAGACCTCCTCAATGGCATAAGTCCAGTAGCCGTCTTCCAACTTGTTTTCCCAGTCATACGCTCCACTCGCAATTTGCTGATGGTTTTCATTAATCAGAACAGCTTTTATACGAGTTGAACCGAATTCCAGTCCAAGTATTCTCTTTGTTGCAGTGGTCTTACCATTTTTTTCTTCTGTAGTTAACATCCAATCATCCTTTACTATTCACTAAATAGGAGATACTCTTACAACGAGCATCTCCTATTGTAAATTAATCTATTAAAACAGTTTCCAAATCAACCAGTTTAGCCCAATCCAGAATGACATCCTTATCAAGCGCCAAGGTTGCGACTGTATGGTGTCCGCCACCCGCTTCAATCCATTTTTTAATGCTTGTCTTGAAGTCAGGATTTGGTTTCCAGATTACACGTGCGACCGGCAGGTTTGGTGCCTCTTCTTTTGGCGTAACAGCCTCAAAAGTATTGACCATCAAGCGGTAATGCGTGCCCAAGTCAAGCATGGAAATAGCGAAGCCTTCTCCAGCTTTCCCGTCAAAGACAAGACGAGCAGGGTCTTCTTTGTCGCCAATACCTAGAGGATTCACAACAACTTTTGGTTTCGTTTCGGCAAAAGTCGGATCCACTTCAAGCATGTGAGACTGAACAATATACTCGTCACCTTTCGTAAAGTTATAGGTATAGTCTTCCATAAAGCCGGTTGACTGGTTGTCCGTCATCACTTTAACCAGACGGTCCAGCGCAGCTGTTTTCCAGTCGCCTTCTCCTGCAAAGCCGTACCCTTCTGCATTCAAACGCTGAACAGCCATGCCTGGGAGCTGCTTCATGCCATGCAAGTCTTCAAAGTTTGTGGTAAAGGCCGTATAGCCACCTTTTTCAAGGAATCGACGCAGACTGATTTCAATTTTAATCTGTTCTTTTACGTGTGATTCGTAAAACTCTGCTTCATTTTCACCCGGGTTCATATCGTAGAGGGACTGACACTCGTCATACGTGGATTGGATGTCTGCATCACTCACTTGGTCCATTTCTTCAACCAGGTCCCCAATACCAAAGTAATCAACTGTCCAGCCAAACTGAATAGCTGCTTCGACTTTGTCACCTTCAGTAACCGCCACGTTACGCATGTTGTCTCCGAAACGCGCCACTTTAATGGCCTGAGATTCAGCAAAACCGACTGCTGAACGCATCCAGTTGCTGATTTCTTCGTGGACTTCAGGGTCCTGATAATGACCGACAACCACTTTATTATTCTTCTTCAGTCGCGCGTTGATAAAGCCGTATTCACGGTCACCATGAGCACTCTGGTTCAAGTTCATGAAGTCCATATCAATGGTTTTCCAAGGCACTTCTTTATTGAACTGCGTCGATAAGTGCAGCAGCGGTTTTTGAAGGAGTTTAGTTCCCGGAATCCACATTTTTGCTGGAGAGAATGTGTGCATCCATGTAATCACCCCGGCTACTTCATCCTGATAATTGACGTCTTTCATAACCGTTTTAATTTCATCAGCAGTGGTTACCAGTGCTTTAAATTTAATCGGAAAAGCAAAATTACCTTCTTCATTTAACGCGTCTGCAATCTCTTCCGCGTGACTCTTCACTTCTTCCAGAGCCTCCGGTCCATATAAATGCTGACTACCTACTACAAACCAGAATTCTCTTTTTGCTGTATTTAACATGTCTTTTATTCCTCCATCGTTATATTATTGACCGTAGTAAGCGTCTTTTCCGTGTTTTCTCAAATAATGTTTATCAAGTAGCGCCTGATCCATTCGTGAACTCTGACTACTCAGCATTAATCCGTGGTAAGTCATTTGAGCAACCTGCTCAAGAACAACTGAATTGTGCACCGCGTTAAGCGGATCAGTTCCCCAGGTAAAAGGACCATGATCGTTTACTAAAACACCCGGAATCTGATTCGGATCAATTGACCGATTTTCAAATGTATTGACAATAACAGTACCCGTCTGTTTTTCGTAGTCTATCTCAATTTCATCCTGTTTCATTCGTCTAGTGCAAGGAATGTCCCCATAAAAATAATCAGCATGAGTCGTGCCTGCAGCCGGAATATCTATACCGGCCTGTGCGAAACTAACGGCCCACGGTGAATGCGTATGCACGACCCCGCCGATGTCTTTGAATTGCTTATATAGTTCGATATGTGTTGCGGTATCACTTGAGGGTTTCATCTCACCTTCTACTACTTTGCCATCAAAATCGACGACAACCATATTTTCAGGAGATAGAGTTGAATACTCCACCCCGCTAGGCTTGATGACAATATAGTTGTTTTCTCGGTCAATCCCACTCACATTTCCCCAGGTAAATACAACGAGATTGTGTTCAGGTAGAGCCATGTTGGCTTCATAAACTTGTTGTTTAAGTTGTTCCAGCAACTGCTTCACATCCTATTTTAGTGATTTCTATAAAGTCATTTATATTACTCTTGAATTGGTACGTACATGTCGGCGCATTATCAGGTTATCATTTTAAAGTTTCCTGCTCTTCGTCCGAATTATTATATTTGGGTCTACTAGATGAATTTCTAGTAATAATATTTGGTTCGAATATATAGTCAGGTATAGCAGTTCCTTCTTCAACCGCTTTAACAATTAATTTGGCTGCCTGCTTTCCCAATTCTTCTTTAGGGTGATCAATAGATGTCAGTTTAACTGTAGGATGAACTGTACTGTACAAACTATTATCATGACTAACTATTGAGATATCTTCTGGACAGCTAAGGTTCAACTTATCCATTTCCTTTATAAGCATGACGGCCACCTCATCGTTGTAACACACAAAAGCTGTCGGGAAATCTTTATTTTCGAGTAAAATACGAATTAATGATGGCAAGTTAGCCTTTCCTTCTGTATCGTATCTTAATATATTATCATTTGAAAAAGATAATTTAGTCTCATATAATGCTTTGATGTATCCTTTTAATCTGTTTTTCCCTTGTAAATCATCAGATTTAGTAATGATACCAATATTTGTATGTCCTTGTTTTATCAGATGGTCAGTCGCAAGTTTCCCTGCGGCTTCATCATTTAGGGCAACTACTGGCAAATCTAGCTCTTCATATGATGCATTCAGCATAACTACCGGTTTATGTCTTTCAGCTAGATTCAAATAATAGTTCAGGTTAGGGTTCATTAAATTACTTTTTGTCGGTTCTACAATGAGCCCATCAACATTTTGTTCAATCATACTTTCAAGAGAACGTTTCTCATTTTCAGTATTGTTTTGCGTACTCGACAACATCAGAGAGTAATTATGTTTAGTTAGTTCTTTTTCAATCCCTCTAGTTATAGAAGGAAAAATGTAATCCGAAAGATAGGTCGTTATAACACCTATTGTTCTTTTTTCTTTTTTAACAGCCTGTCTTGCTTTAAACAAGTCACTAACATAAGTACCGGATCCCTGCTGTTTTATTAAATACCCTTCATTGACAAGTTCTGAAATAGCCTGGCGTATTGTGTGTCGACTGACATTATATTCTTCACGCAAATCAGATTCGGATGGAATTTTTGTATTAATTACATAGTCATGATTCTCAATTTTATTTTGAATTGATTTTTTAATCGTAATGTATTTTGGTTCGTTTTTCATAATCCCACTCCTGCAATCCTATTAACAACCATAATCCGCCATGTTCATACTGAGCTAATCCAAAGAAATTCAACAATACTTTTTATAAGTTGTTTATATATTATTTGATTAAAAGCAACATCAAAGGTATTGTTTACCTTTGATGTTAGACTTTTATCTGCGTTTATTTTTGTTTAGAATATCGAAAGCTACAGCACCTAGTAAAACAAGGGCTTTAATTGCTTGCTGCCAGTCGATACCCACACCCAGAATAGACATACCATTATCCAGAATACCCATGATCAACGCACCAATTAGTGCACCGATAACTGTACCAGCACCACCTGTAAGTGAAGCTCCACCGATAACCGCTGCCGCGATGGCATCCAGTTCGAATGACTGACCTGCTTGAGGAGTGGCTGCATTCAGTCGACCGGCAAATACTAGTCCAGCTACAGCAGATAATACTCCCATATTGACGAATACCCAGAATTTGATTTTCTGTGTCTTAACTCCTGATAGCTGTGCAGCTTTTTCATTCCCACCAATAGCATAGACATGTCTTCCGCTTATAGTACGGTTAGTAAAGAATCCATATGCTAGGATTAATGTAACAAGTAGGAATAATACATATGGTACTCCGGCATAAGATGCCAATCTTTCAGTAAATGCTACTATGACTAAAGATACCCCTACTAGTTTAGCAATGAATAGGGAATTACTTTCAACAGAGATATTTAGTTCTTTATTTTGTTTTCTTCTGCTTACTTCTAATGCAATAAAACTAACTATTGCAACAATACCAATTACTATTGTGAGTAAATGATAGTCTCCACCATTTAACCAGTCATCTAAGAATCGTGAACTGACTGTTCTGAATTCCGCAGGGAAAGGAGCTAGTGTTCGTCCACCTAATGTAACCATAGTTAACCCTCTAAACAGCAACATTCCAGCCAGTGTTACAATAAAGGCAGGTATTTTCATGTAAGCTATCCAGAAACCATGCCACGCACCGATTAGTCCACCTATTGCCAGTGAAATCGGTACAGCAAGGTACATGGACATATTGTAGTTGATCATCAGTACACCAGCTATGGCACCAACAAAAGCAGCAACCGACCCAACAGACAGGTCAATTTGACCCGTAATAATAACCAGTACCATACCTATCGCAAGTATAATAATGTAACTGTTTTGCATAATGATATTTGTGACATTAAGCGCGGATAATGATGTCCCACCTGTTAATACTGAAAAGATTAGAATTAAACCAATTAAAGCTATACTCATTCCAAACTTTTCCAAATTCTGTGTTATGAGTTTTTTAATTTCCTTCACTTTCACTACCCCCGTCTGAAGTCATATACGTCATTAATTTTTCCTGTTCGGCTTCTTCAATTGGAAATTCTCCAGTAATCTTGCCGAATGATAGCGTGTAAATTCTGTCACTTATGCCTAGTAATTCAGGCAACTCAGAAGATATAACCAAAATGCTCTTACCCTGAGCCGCTAAATCATTTATAAGTTTATAAATTTCATTTTTAGCACCAACGTCAATTCCACGCGTCGGTTCATCTAGAATAAGAACTTCAGGATTTGTGAAAATCCATTTACCGAGTACAACTTTCTGTTGATTACCACCACTTAGATTTACAACTTTTTGTTCAATTGTTGGGGATATAATGTTCAATTTATTTCTGTATTCTTCGCCTACTTGAGACTCTCTATGGCGGTTTATTGTAAATTTTTCCTTAAGTTCAGACAAGTTCGCTAAACTGATGTTCTTCTTTATAGAGTCATCGAGTATCAATCCGTACTCTTTTCTATCTTCAGATACGTAAGCTATCCCATGATTAATCGCTTCACTAACGTTTGGTAATGTGACATCTTTCCCATTAATCCTAACCAGTCCATCAATATATTTTCCATAAGACCGGCCAAAAATACTCATCATCAGTTCAGTACGACCAGCTCCCATTAAGCCGGCAATACCAACAACTTCACCACTTTTAACATTCAAGTTGGCATTTTCAATAATATTTTTATCAGCTATTGTTGGATGACCTAAAGTCCAGTTTTTAATTTCAAATTTTATGTCTCCGATTGGATTGTTTCTTGAAGGGTAGAGGTCGGACAAATCGCGTCCAACCATTCCCTTAATAATTCTATTCTCTGTAATATTTTCATTTTTGATTGTCTCAATCGTCTGACCATCTCTTAGAATAGTAATGTTATCCGCTACTGCTAGTACTTCCTTCAATTTATGAGATATAATAATCGAAGTAATACCTTGTTTTTTAAATTCTTTTAAAAGCTCAAGCAGCTTTTCAGATTCAGTTTCATTTAATGCAGCTGTGGGCTCATCTAAGATTAATAGTTTTACATCTTTAGACAACGCTTTTGCAATTTCTACTAATTGTTGTTGGCCGACACCAATATGAGATATTAAATCATCAACGTTTGCTTTAAGCCCTACTCTTTCAACCAGCTCTTTGGCTTTTGAAGTAGTTTTTCTCCAGTCAATGAACCTTTTTTTTGTTTGTTCGTTCCCTAGGAAAATATTCTCAGCCACTGTTAATTCCGGGATTAACGCAAGTTCCTGATGGATAATGACAATGCCTTTATCTTCACTGTCATTAATTGTATTGAATACCGATTCATTTCCTTCATATACAATATTCCCAGAATAGGTGCCGTGAGGATGAACCCCACTTAAAACTTTCATCAAGGTTGATTTTCCAGCGCCATTTTCACCGACCAAGGCATGAATTTCACCTTCCATGACTTCAAAGTTGACGTTGTCCAATGCTTTAACCCCAGGAAATTCTTTTGTAATATTTTCCATTTTTAAGATTGGCTTGCTCATCATATCATCTCCAAAGAGTTCTATTCTACTTCGCTGCGATCAATATAACCTGAATCAAATAATACTTCTTCAATGTTGTTCTGATCTACTGATACAGGCTCTAATAGATAAGAAGGGACAACTTTCACATTATTATCGTATGTTTCCGTGTCATTTATTTCTGGCTCTTCGCCTTCAACAATAGCATCAACCATGTCTACTACTCGCTCTGCCAATTCGCGCGTATCTTTAAATACAGTCATCGTTTGCTTACCTTCTAGAATAGATTGAGCTGTTGCAACATATGCATCTTGTCCAGTAATTACAGGAAGTGGTCTTGCATCGCTTCCGTATCCAGCACTTTCAAGCGCTGAGATAATCGCTAAACTGATTCCATCATAAGGAGATAATACGGCATCGATATTTTCAGCAGAATAGTGCGAGTTTAAAATGTTATCCATGCGAGATTGCGCTTCAGCTCCATCCCAGCGTAATGTAGCCGCTTGATTAAATTCGGTTTGACCACTTTGAACTACTAAGTCTCCACTGTCAATATATGGCTGCAACTTTGACATAGCACCATCCCAGAAGAAGTATGCATTGTTATCATCCGGAGAGCCACCAAATAGTTCGATATTGTAAGGTCCGCCGTCGCCATTTTCTAAGTCCAGAGCTTCTACAATATAGCCACCTTGAATTTCCCCAACACCAAAGTTATCAAATGTAGCATAGTAGCTGACTTGTTCATGATTCATGATTAAGCGGTCATATGCAATAACAGGAATATCCATGTTTTCTGCCTGATCCAAAACATCAGTTAATGCTTCTCCGTCAACAGAGGCAATAATTAAAATATCTACTCCTCTTGAAATCATATTTTCAATTTGAGATAACTGATTCTCAACTATGTTTTCTGCATATTGCAAATCAGTCTCGTATCCTCGCTCTTCAAGTAACGCTACCATGTTGTTACCGTCTTCAATCCATCGTTCAGAACTCTGTGTCGGCATTGAAATACCTATTGTCGGATTATCAATACCATCTCCACCATTTCCACATGCTGCCAAAAATACTGCTGTAAAAGCTATTAGTAATAATTTCATTATATTTTCCCTCCAGTTTTATATTTAAATAACTTAGCGTGAACAAGTCTACCCTCCTTTATAACCGCATACATACGTACCTATTTATGATAAAACGGAAAAAATAACTCATTTAAAAAGAATGCCGTTTACATTTGGTACGTATATCTTTGATGAGTTTATTATACCATCCGATAAAACATCTTGCAAGCGTTTACTTATTATTCTTCCTATTTTCATATAAAGACTATGCTGCCAACCTGAATATTAGCTATTTTCATAAATTTCTGTAGTAACCAGTCATACGGATGACATGAAAAAAGCCGAAAAAATACATTATGGTTATTCCACAATATATCTTCCCAGCTTCTTATAGGTTTAAACTATTCTTTTGTTCGTCTATCTCATCTAACGTTTCTTCAAACTCTCTGTATGCATCATTAATCAGTTCCATGTAGGCATCTACATTCTGATTTTCCAGATCCGCCATGAATTCATCCCAGCGATCCATTGAGTACTAACCTGTAATGAATCTCAAGGTATACTGATTGACCGTATCCTGAAGTGGTGTAGACATCAATGCTGCTTGCTCCTGTTCTGCTGCAGACATAGGGTAAATCGGATCCTCTTCGATCAGTTCTCATTCTTCGTTCATGCGCTCCTGATACTCCATCTCATCCTCATTCATGAGCGACTGACGGATTTCAGCTGGACCGGCAAATGCAAAGGCTACATTACCAAACCCATAGTCTGCCTGAAGCTCTTCATCTGCATCAGTATTGAACTGTTCGAATCCGATGCCATTAACCGGTCGGTATCCACCAGCCACTTCATCGGTTCGTTCAAAGGTTTCGCCTTCTACACCCCATTGAGCATATTCCGTTCCTTCATCACTGTAGTACATACAGTCGATATACTGAATGACGGCAAGGAAGTCATCTCGTTCAGCTACGTCTGCATTCAGCATAATCCCACTGACCAGTTGTCCTCCGGCTACTTGTGGTCCTGCTGGTCCTTCAAGTAACGGCATACGAGTAAATTCGTATTCACCTTCGCCATGCGCTTCTGCCAGACCATTATTGAATTCACTTATTGTTCCTGCCTGTTCGGAACTGACAAAAGCTTCAAGATTCGTCAGTTTATTATTTGCCATGTCGCCATCCTGAGTGAATAGTTCCTAATCCAGCAGGCCGTCTTCATGGAGTCCGGCAAAGTATTCGATCATGTAACGGTATCCCTGCTGCTGAGGAGCGTAGACGAATTCATCTGCATCCTCGTCGAAGATTACACCTCCGCCAAAGCCCCAGCCTCCTACAGTATCAAAGGATGCACCTGAGAAGTTGAACAGAGCATCTCCCTGCCACCATAAGGTCATTGGTTCAGTTCCTGTTTCATCTCGTAATACAACCAAGGCATCACGCAGCTCATCCCACGTTTCTGGTTCTTCCAGACCATACTCCTCGAACACGGTACGATTGTACTTCAGGCTGAAGTCAAAGTGAACATTTTCATTTAAACCGGGCAGCACATAGTAACTACCATCCAGCTGACGCAGGTTGTCGATCTGCTGTTCAAGTTCCCAGTCTTCAATTCTCTGCTGGAAATGGGGCATAAGATGTACGTAGTCTGAAATCGGCAGAATTACTCCGGATGATGTGAAATCGCCTTCATCTCCAGGCCAGGTATCCGTCGCATAGTCAGGCATATCTCCTGCTGCCACTGTAACTGATCGTCTCTCCTCGAAGTCCGACAACGGTACACTGATAATATCATAGAAGACATTGTGTTCTTCTTCCAGATGCTCGAAAAACAGCCAGTCGTTATCTACCGGGTAGTCCGGAATATCTCTGTAAAGAATTTCAATATCAAGCGGTTCGGTAGCCACAAAGGTGTCACCAAATTCAAAATCTTCCATCGCACCAACCGAACCGATATCATCTTCTGCAATCTCCCCCTTCAGCCTGGTCGTTAGCGCCTTCATTATTACACGCAGTCAGAAGCAGTCCTCCGCATATCGTTAGACCGAGCATCCATGTTCTATTCTTATGTGGTGTCGTAATTTCCTCCGTTATCCTATTTATCGCTTCAATCATTTTATCAATTATAACGCTTTCACTTCATTCGTTAAATGACTGACATTATCAGCTCCTAGCTAAATAAAAAAACTGAAATCTTTTATCATCTTAGCTGAGAATGATAATGACTTCAATTTTTATGGGTTCACTTAGATTAAAGTTAAACTCGTTACAGTTGTACGTATGTTTAACTTGTTTTCACTATAACACAGCATAAGATGTACGGTCAAGAGGTGCACTAGAAATTATTAAGACTTTTCTCAGCTATTTAATGTAGAATAAATGAACGACTTGAAACGGGCATAACCACCAGTTTTTTCTGTTGCAAAGCTGAACAGACCGAATCGGCATCCGGTGAAATGGTCGAGTTTGAAAAAAAGCTGATGATCAGGTCCGACTTTTTTAAATTGATCCACTTCTCGTGAACGATAATAGAACGACGCGACATCCCTGCCATTTCTGAAATCAGCCTCAATCATAAGGTCAACGTGCTCTTCAGTCAGACTGATTCTTACCCATTCTTTTTCTGATCTATCTGTATCTCCCTTATTACTCATATCCTTTGAATCACTTTCTGATGTTCTGACCAGAAGCTGATAGTGACCATCTCCTTTTGTGACTGCTATAAAGCCATAGTCGCCCTGAAATGCACTGATACCAGCAAGGTCCCCATCATTCAATCCTTTAAAATCCACCCTGACACTAGCTCGGCAGTAAGGAAAAGTCATTCTCTGGGTCAATGTGTTTACAGCTTCCATCAAGTCTTTGACTTTCTGTTTGTGGCTGATTTCATAATAGCCTTCATCAGTATTTAAACTGAAACTTTCTTGATCTGGTTCGTGATTGAACTGCCACCAGTGCTGTAGACCGTAACCATTTTCCTGCTTCACTTTAAACTCGTCACTCGATACCATCTTATCGACATTGACAGGCTGTCTTATCGGGTAGCTGAAGGATTCTGGTATTTTATTTTTGTCACTGACTACAGGAAGTCCATCTTTCCAGTTTAAAGGGACGAGAACCGGCATCCTCCCTGCTGCACCCATATCCTGAAACAGCATCATATACCAGTTTCCTTCCGGCGTATCGACAATACCGCCCTGAGCCACTCCTTGTCCTGAAAATCCTGAATCGTCTTCAAGTATAATGTCACCGGTGTAAGGCCCATCTATTCGATCAGAAACAAAACAGGACTGCACTCTAAACCACTGGTCTGGAAGTGAACTGATCAGGAACAGGAAATACTTCCCGTCGATTTTGTATATATGCGATCCTTCATATCCCAGGACAGGATTGGGTTCCGACACGATAATCTTACTTATCCCATCATTTTTTGGCCCGGTCAGCTCGTCATTCAATTCTGTTACCCTGATATCTGTATTTCCATAAACAATATATTTACGGTCATCATCATCAAACAGAAGTGAGGCATCGTGGTAAAACCCTTTAACAGTTTGTTTCGTCCATGGCCCATTAATATTGTCAGTCCTGTACAGATAGGTTTGTTTAGTATCATTGGCAGCAAACAGCACGTAAAATGTTCCCAGGTGATAACGCAGTGTGGCTGCCCACATCCCTTTGCCGTAAATATTCTCCCCATCTTTTAACTGCTGTGCTGGAGTACTGTCCAGACGGTCATAAATATAGGAATGGTGTGACCAATGGACTAAGTCAGTGGACGTGAGCAGTTCTCCGCCAGGAAAGAAGTGCATAGTAGTAGATACCATATAATACCGATCCCCTACTCGAATAATATCGGGATCCGGATAATCTAATGGAATAATTGGATGAGGCACTGGCTTCTTAATCATAATATCCTCCTTGTAAATACAAAAAAAAGTTCAAAGAGCCTTCCTCTAAACTTTTTTTTGTCATATAGACATGTCTTGTGTTTAAATGGATTTAATGTTCAGTCTGTTAGTTTTCTTGTTGAATTTCTGACAACCAGTTCCGGTTCGAATATAATCGACTGCTGATTACTGTCGCCTTCTTCGATTGCGTTAATGATCCATCTGGCGGCTGCTTTACCGAGCTCTTCTTTCGGGTGACCAACTGTAGTCAGTTTCACCGTAGGCAGAGCCGTACTGTAGAAACTGTCATCGTGGCTGACCACTGAAAAATCTCCCGGACAAGATTTGCCGAGTCGGCTCATGACCTTGATGAGTTCAACAGCAATTTCATCATTATAGACAACAAATGCAGTAGGCAACTCATCGCCTTCAAGCATTTTGCTAATCTTTTCAGCCAAAAAAGGTTTGCTTTCCGTGTCGTATCTTAAAATATGGTCACTCTTGAAGGTCAGATGGGCCTGATGTAATGCCTTCAAATACCCTTTCAGCCTGTTTTTGCCTTGGATATCATCAGTCTTGGTGATCATACCAATAGACGTGTGTCCTAGCTCGATCAAATGTTCAGTCGCAATTCTACCAGCTTTAACATCATCTACTGCAACCAGAGGCAGATCCAGCTCTTCATATGAAGCATTGACCATAATGAGCGGGGTGTTCTTTTCTGAAAGACTTAAATAGTAGTTCAAATTCGGATTCATCAGATTACTTTTTGTCGGCTCAATGATCAGACCATCGACCTGCTGACTCAGCATACTGTCAAGACTCAACTTTTCATTATCCACATTGTTGCGCGTACTTGAAAGCATGAGAGAGTAATTGCAGCGCGACAGCTCTTCCTCTATTCCTCTTATGATCGAAGGAAAAATGTAATCAGAAATGTAAGTCGTGATAACACCGATTTTCTTTTTTCCGTTACTTGTCAGCTGAGTTTTGTACTGATCACTTACAAAGGTTCCTGACCCCTGCTGTTTAACGAGGTAACCTGTACTTACCAGTTCAGCAATCGATTGTCTGACTGTGTGACGACTTACATTATACTCCGCTCTAAGAACAGCCTCAGAAGGAATTTTCTCTCCTACCTGATAATCACCTTTTTGAATACGCTCTTTGATTTCATTTTTTATGGTCAAATATTTTGGCTTCGACGTCATGGATCTATCCTCCCTAGTATACTACTATATGTATTACCGCTATTGTACACTATTTCTCAAACTAATATAGCAGTTTTGAAGATATTTATTCAAGAATTATGCGGCGAGTTGACTTAAACCAGCCTTATCTAAATGCAGGCGAGTCCGGTTCTACCAATAAGATCCGGACTCTAGCTGCACTATTTATTTTAAGCTAGTTCAAACTGTAGCAGGCTTGCTCTTCCATTCCCGGCGTAAGTAATATACAGCGGGTGAACACCATCAGGGAAATCGATCTGAGTTGTATAATCCGTCCATACATTAGTAAAATCGACCGGGATCGTTCCCAGCACCTCACCATTCCAGCTGTTTCTTATCTCAAAATTTCCTTTACAGTACCCTCGAACCTTTATGGAAAGCTGTGTTGTCCCATTAAAATCAAAGTACTTATATCCGGCAGTTGCGGAACGAGTCATATTTTGTATATATCCAGGTTCTTCATCTCCATCTTTTCCATCTTGAGTGATCTTAGGAAACTGGCTGTCCATCCACAAGTCTCCAGTGTAAACAGCTTCGTCTTCATGGAATAAGTTGCATGCGATATGTGCTGGATAGACTCCTTTTCCTTCGAGCGGTGCTCCGTTAGGTCCATATGAAGTCATTTCAACTTGTGCAATCATTCCCTGCTCATCTACACTGATTTTTTCAAGACAGCCCTGCCTGCTGAAGTTTGATCCATTCGTATGTCTATGGTAGAAAATATACCAGTCATTTTTGATTTGAACGATGCTTCCATGGTTGTTTCCTCCGTAATACATTGGCTGATCAGCAGGTTTATAGGAATCAATATGCATGTCGTTGTTGCTTATGATGACACCTTTATATTTAAAGTCTCTATCAGGATACTTGCTGGTAGCGTAACATAATTCGTGCATAACAATAGAAGAATAAATCAGATAATAAGTGTTGTCTATTTTTCGGATCGATGGTGCTTCAAAGAATTCATGCCCTTCAAAACCAGTGCCTTTTCCGTTAGGTTCATTAGGCAGAACAAATTCAGTCTCCTGAACGATTGTCAGCATGTCTTTGTCAAGAACAGTAGCCATTGCTCCATGACGGGACGTGTCCCCTTTGGCACAGAAACCTGTGTAAAGATATACTTTGTCCTCTTCAAACAGTACTCCTGGATCAAACTGGGGATCATCTCCAGGTCTTTCCCCTAACAAATTGCCTTCTTTATCCTTGACGTAACCGTAAAATTCGTACTTCCCGGCAGGCGTATCACTGACGGCTACTGACACTACAGGAACTTTATCGAGAACATAGTATAAATAATACCTTCCATCCGCTCCTATAGTGACGTCTGGTGCATAAAGAGCCATAGCTCCTTCTGCATTCAGTGGATCATCTGTCTTCTTATAGATGATCCCTTCATAACGCCAGTCTGCTAGATCATCTACTGGGGCAGACCAGCACACGTAATCATTCAGACAGTATGCATGTCCATTGAATCGGTCATGCGAGCCATAAATATACACTCTGTTGTCAAATACATAAGGTTCTGCATCGGGTATGTACTCCCATGAAGGCAGGTAGGGATTGAATCCTTGTTTTGTCATTACGTCATCTCCATTAGTCATTTTGTCCAGAGAAAAACTGAAACCTGTATCACCTTAGCTGATAACGATAAAGATTTCAGTCTTAAAATGGGTTTGAAAATTTTATCATCTTGCACCCTGTCATCTAAAACTGATTCTCTACACGATGTTCCGGTGAACAGCCGAGGAAATCACTTAAAGAGTCAAAGTGTAACTGCTTTCATGTAAATAGAATACCATTAGGTAAAGGTACGGTCAAATTAAACAAAATTTGTCATCCATCTTTTTTCACCGGACATATTTACTGAAAGGTAGGTAAAAAGAGGAGCAGCGAATATCACGAGATGATATTCGCTGCTCCTGCACGACTTACTTAAATAATTGTACTGTCTTATTCAGCTGCTTCTAGAGATTCCTGGAAGTCTCTGTAAGATTCGTTTACAAGTTCCATGAACTCATCAACGTTCTGGTTCTCAAGAGCTGTCATGAATTCATCCCAGCGGTCTAAAGAGTACTGACCAGTGATGAATCTTAGAGTGTACTGTTCCACAGTATCCTGTAGAGGAGTTGAAAGAAGAGATGCTCTTTCCTGATCAGCCTGGCTCATTGGGTACGGAGGATCTGGAAAGACGATATCAAGCTCTTCGTTCATTCTTTCTTGCCATTCGAACTCGTCCTCATCCATGATGGACTGTCTGATATGAGCAGGACCGGCAAAGGCAAAAGCCACGTTACCAAATCCGTAATCTTCTTGTAGATCTTCATCAGCACCAGCGTTCATACGCTCGAATCTGATGTGTTCAAGTGGGCGGTATCCGCCGGCAACTTCATCAGTTTTTTCAAAAGTGACACCTTCTACGCCCCAGTGAGCGAATTCTGATCCTTCGTCACTGTAGTGCAGCCAGTCAAGGAACTGAAGTTTAGCAAGGAAATCATCATCATCAGCAATGTTAGCATTCAGCATGATACCACTGGATGTGTTGCTTCCGCGGATAACCTGTCCGTTCGGTCCTTCAAGGATACGCATTCTTGAGAATTCATATTCGCCTTCTCCGTGTGCTTCTTCAAGACTTTCATTCACGTCTGTCAGTGTACCCACGTTTCCTGAAGAAACAAATGACTCAAGGTTGACTAATTTATTTCTAGCCATTTCATCGTCTTGTGTAGTTGCTTCAATGTCAAGTAGGCCATCTTCAGTCAGGCCGGCGAAGTACTCAACCATGTCTCTGTAGCCTTGTTCCATTGGTGCATAAACAAATTCATCTTTTTCTTCATCATACATCGCACCATTCATGAAGCCCCAGCCGCCGATCGTATCAAATGAAGCACCACCGAAGTTCAGTAATGCATTACCTTGCCACCAAAGTGTCATGGCTTTGTCAGTTCCTGTTTCATCTCTTAGAGTTTCAAGAGCTGTTCTCAACTCATCCCAAGATTGAGGTTCTTCAATTCCGTGTTCATTGAAGACTGTCTCGTTGAATTTAAGACTGAAGTCAACTTGTACGTTTTCGTTAATACCAGGAAGTACATAGTATTTCCCGTCAGAGTGACGAAGGTTTTCGATCTGCTCAGCTACCCCGTCCCAGTTTTCCAGTCTGTCGGAGAAGTGAGGCATCAAGTGAACATAATCAGAAATTGGCAGGATTGCGCCAGACGGAACGAAAGGGGTTTCATGTCCAGCCCAGATATCAGTTGAGTAGTCAGGCATGTCTCCAGCTGATACTGTAACGGATAATCTTTCTTCCCAGTCGGATAACGGCACACTTATAGGGTTCATTGTTACATTGTGCTCGTTTTCCAAGTGTTCAAAGAACAGCCAGTCTCTTTCAAGGGGATAAGCAGGTAGGTCTCTGTAAAGCAGGCTGATTTCAAGTGGCTCAGTTGCTACAAATGTATCGCCGACTTCAAAGTTTTCCATTGCTCCTACAGAACCGATATCATCTTCAGTAATTTCTTCTTCCGGTGAACCGGCTTCTCCCCCGTTACCACAAGCAGCAAGCAGCAGTCCGCCTGATAAAGTTAAATACTCAAGTTTTGCAGTTAAAAAATAGCCTTTGACCCTTGGTGTCATTGACTTGGTACCGATTATTATGCCGCTTTTGATATTTGATTCAGCTGATTTTCTTTTAAAAATGGCTTGAAGAGTTCCGGT
>NZ_BAAGIQ010000019.1:0-29606 GCF_054658175.1 Alkalibacterium sp. s-m-28 | reverse complement strand
TTTCTGGGGATAGTTTGGTAGTCGGATACCTACTATTTTACCGATAAATGAGGGAGGGGCAAGTGTTTTTTGTCTTTTCCTTGATAGAACAACGGTTATAGACCTTTAAGAACAAAAAAATTTGACAGTAACATCATTAAAGACGGAGGGACTTTATGACTAAAGAATTGAAAGGCAGACCTGTAGCAAAGGCATTACTGGAACGGACCGTGAAAACGGTGGAAGACCTTAAGAAAATTGACTGCTATCCGACTTTGTCCATTGTAAGAGTAGGAGACGATAAATCATCCATTTCTTATGAGAATGCGGCGATAAAGACTATGCAGCAGTCTGGTATTGCAGTGGAGCCTGTCGTTTTTAAAGAAACAGCAGATGCCGAAGAGGTCCTTCAATCGATAGAGGCACTCAACCAGAAAGCTGATATTCATGGGATATTGGTCATGCAGCCGCTGCCGGACACTTTGGCCCGCAATGACATTGCGCGTTGCCTTAACCCAAATAAGGACATCGATGGACTGACACCTGAAAACCTTGGTCGGGTAGTGGAAAATGATCCGACCACTCTCGTCCCGAGCACGCCTAAAGCAGTCATGGCTTTACTTGAATTTTATGGAATAGAAGTTGAAGGAAAAGATGTCTGCGTCATCGGGAGCAGTCCGGTCGTCGGCAAACCCTTGTCCATTATGCTGCTGAATGAAGAAGCGACTGTTTCGAATGTTCACGTAAAGACGAAGGATATCAAGCATTATACGTGCCAGGCGGATATCGTGATTTCAGCGACAGGTGTTGTTGAACTGATAAAAGCAGAACACATCAAGGAAGGCGCCATAGTCATTGATGTAGGCTTCGGATATAAAGACGGCAAGCCTGTGGGTGATGTCAGCTATGATGATGTGTATGAAAAAGCTGGAGCGATCACCCCCGTACCTGGGGGAGTCGGATCGATCACGACCGCGATACTGGCTGAACAAGTCGCTCAAGCTGCATGGAATCAGCGTTCGGATTAAAGGAGGAAGAAAGTATGGGGAAAGAAGACTTACGAAAAGGAATGCTCCTCTCTCTTGAAAAAATCGGCTGGCTCGAAAGAAACCGTACGGAAAACGATCTGCACGATCACTTGTTTGAGTCGGACTTATGGAAGAATGCTGTCTCCATCGGTGTGACTGTTTCAAGCGATCGGGAGTGGGACACACGAACGATTATTGAACGGGCCTGGGACGAAGGGAAGACGGTCTGTGTGCCGAAATCGATTCACGAAACAAAAGATCTCCATTTTTATGAAATCAGTTCGTTCAGACAACTGGAAAAAGGGTACTTCGGACTTGAAGAACCCTTACCGGAAAAGACCACTCGTCGTGAACCGGAAGACTTGGATCTGATAATCGTTCCCGGCCTGATTTTTACATCGGCGGGCTACCGCATCGGATACGGGGGCGGATATTTTGACCGGTTACTTGCTGGTTTCAACAAGCCTACTGTCTCGCTGCTTCATTCCAATCAGATCGTCGAATCTTTTCCGATTGAAGCACATGATGTGCCGGTAGACTTTCTGATAACCGAGCAGGGGTTGAAGAAAACTGGACTTGATCAGTAAATTATCGTCACCCTATTGAAGATATCGGGCAAGTCGCTTATAATAGAAAAGGAAAAAGAGTAAGAGGAAAACGTTAAGTGCTGGGTGGATGGGATGTTGCCTCCAGACGAAGAAACGGTAGTTTTGCGATTTTTCTCTGCATCCGCTTGAAAACTGAATAGTTTTTTAGTGAGGACTCTTTAATTTTACTGGGGCTGCCGTACTCAGTTTAATGCCCTTTTTCAGTCTGTTGAAAAGTACAAGTTCCGTGTAGTAGCTGATACTATCTAGCTACACGTACCAGCCTCTCGAGAAAAAGATAAATTTACCCATTGCGCAGGATGCTCATTCGGGGCAAATTTCCACTACTCGCTATCGCTCCGGCGATCTCTAGTATATCTGTAAGAGCTGAAGCTCAAACAGATACTAAGGTATTTTCTTGTCGAGGCTGAACGGCACGTGAAGCTTTTTTTATTCGTTGGCTGAAAGAGAACTAAAATTAAAGGAGATCTTCGATATGACTGCAACACCACATACTGGCAGACGCCAGAACAAATGGTTCCACTATGGGTTTATCGGTCTGGCTGGACCTTTATGCCTGGCTTTTCTCATTCCTTTCGCACGTTCACAAAGCGGAATGGGTGGACTCAATCAGCTGCTTGACGGAACTGGAGATCTGCAGACGATTCTGACAGACATGCTCTTCCTTGCATTCTTTACAGGACTGCTACTGCTGATCAGTGTGGCCGTATCCGGACGGCTGGAAGAAGAAAGTATGCTGATCAGTCTGCTTCTCGGCCTCCTGGTTACAGGTGCACCTTTTCTGCTTTTCCTCCAAAGAGAACTGCTTCAGACCAATCTAGTTTATGAAGACAATGGCCTTATTTACGGCATCGCCTTCTTATACTATATCTGGCTGCTGGTTTTCCGGGCTGTCCGCTTATCCAGGTGGACAATGAAGAACCGGACATTAGGCATTGCCATTGTTGGCCTACTGGTCGCAATGAATATTACGCTCGGGATGGTAGGCGTTACGACACCAGTGGTCCGTATTACGTTCGCTTTCCTGCCAACCGCTTTGATCGGGATGCTTTTCGGACCATGGATAGGCGGATTTGGGGCAGTCATGGCTGATATTTTAGGTTTTATCATCGGTCCGGGTGTCGGTGGATTCTTCCCTGGATTTACCTTGTCAGCCTTTCTGACAGGACTTATTTACGGGCTGTTTCTTAACAAACGTGACGTGACTTTGAAACGGATCATAATGGCTGAAGTGCTGATTGCTCTGTTTGTCAACCTGACATTGAATACAATCTGGATTCATATTCTGACTCAAAATCCGATTGCTGTTCTTCTGCCGCCTCGACTTATTCAGAATGCTGTCATGGTCGTTGTGCGCATTGCCACTGTACGATTCTTTGCCGGCAATAAACAGATGAAAAAGATTTATGCTAAATTCTCTACGGCACGGCATTAAATAAGGCATTTGTACTGTCACTAACATTGAATATTATGAAATCAGATATCAGTACCCTTCTGGATGAAATGAAGACAGCCTTCTTTCATCCAGAAGGGCTTTTTTCGTTCAGTAAGAAACTGGCTGCCGCTGGTATTTTTCAAACCAGGAAGCAGCATCGATCCAGCTGATGTGTCTGATATCTTCCAGTCGGATCTGTCTGATTGAGCGGTCGCGACGTTCAATAAATACGATGGAGCCTTTAAAACCTTTTACAAGCCCTTCCGTATCGGGAAGGTAGTTCCCGTCTTTTATCATATCGAGCTGAATGGCCAATGGTTTTTTTGATGTATAGCTTTTATAAAGGATGGCGCTGATGTCTTCGAGCGTCTGTTTTTCTTTTGGAACGATCACGGCTGACTGGCTGGCTTTTTTCTGCTTTTTCAATGCTTCAGCATGGTCAGACAGCATCATGCCCATCCATTTCATTTTTCCCCGATCCTTGTACCCCAAAGCATCAGGGGACAGTTTGATTACATCTTCCTGCATGTTGATCAGCTCCTTTCGTTTTAGTTTTTAAGTATGAATTTAACTCTTTTCTGCCTGCTCTTTGAGGCATGTACAGAAAGCAGTTTATTTCTGAGTACCTGATCGATGACCGCCAAGAAGCTTGGACCGGTACATTGCCATCCCGCCGCTGGTCAGGCTGCTGGCGTGAAGTAGAGAAGTGTAGCCATATTTATGTCTGATGGAGTCGATCGTCTGATCCAGATCCTCCTGGTTGATCAGCTTTTCAGCGGAATCGAATAATGAAAGCTGAAGGGCGGACTTCGGTTCGATTTTCCCGAAGGTGACATTGACCACCCGGACAGGAAGGGATCTGTAGTGACGATGGAAGAGAATCAGGAGCCCTTCAATGATTTTTTTAGACGAGTCTGTTTTTTCAATCGGCAGCTGGTGACTGAAGCCGCGGTCCATGACATCTTTTGAGTAACCGATACTCAGTTTCACCAGTCCAGTCGTCAGATAATGTCTGCGCAGGCGCCCGGCATTCTCTTCAGCCATTTCACGTATCACGATTTCCACTTCATGCTTTACGATGTAATCTCTGTTCAAAATTTGATTTTTACTGAAAGAGGTCTCTTTAGGTGTGAATGTATCAGACAGTCGGGTCCGGTCGATGCCGTGGGAGTGAAAGAAGAGCTGCTCACCAATGACTCCAAACCGTTTCTTCAGTTTTCTGACATCAGCCTGTGACAAGTCATGGATTGAACGGATACCGATTCGCTCGAGATGTTTCTCCGTTTTTGATCCGATCCCCCAGAAATCTTTTAAGGGAGAAATTTTCCATACCGTATCCTGCACATCATCATAATGCCAGGCTGCGATAAAATTGCTTTTCTGATCGTGTTTAGCCGCATGGTCCAGAGCAAGCTTGGCCAGAAGAGGGTTGTCTCCGATGCCTACAGTGACGACTAGCTTCATTTCTTTCCATACGAGATACTGGATGTGTCTGGCTATGTCTTCAGTACTGCCGAACAATCTGTGGGAACGTGTCACATCCAGAAAAGATTCATCGATACTGTAGACATGAAGGTCTTCGTCCGAAACAAAGCGTTTGAAAATGTTCACGATGTCCAAGTTTTTTTCTAAGTATAAGGCCATTCGGGGTTCAACTATGTCGATCGACGCATCTTTTGGGATTTCATATACCCGCGTCCCTGTTTTGATTCCGTAAAGTTTTTTGACCATGGGGGAAGAAGCTAGTACCAGTCCACCATGATTGTCCGGCTTACTGACAACGGCAACTTTGGCCTTGAGGGGGTGTTCCTTTCTCTCAACTGCTTCAACCGAGGCAAAAAAAGACTTTACATCGATACATAATATATCTCTACGTGGCTCTCTGGAGTAATCCATTATTTGAAGCATGGCAAGGACCTCCTTTAAGGGAATGTATGTTTGTTTTAATTATAGGAACATACATTCGTTTCGTCAAGGGGAACGCGTCGGGTAGTGAGATGATGAAGGTGCTTCAAGTTAGGTGAAAGGGCTCTGAAAAGAGGAAGGGGTAAGGATTTGGCCTTTCTATATTTGTATTTAAAAAAGAAGAGCGGAAGATCGAGTGAAGCGAGCCGAAAACAGCGAGTTTCACATCTTTCAGCCCAGCTGATTCCTTTAAGAGACATCATCAGAACAGAAAAAAGAGCCGATCCATCAACTTTGATGAATCGGCTCTTTTCGATGCAGGGGTGAGGTTATTTTCCGTCAACATATGGCACAGCTTTGACTGTGGCTTCGATATTTCCCTTAGTAGCTTTTGAGTAAGGACAGAAGGCGTGCGCCTTATCTGCAAGTTTCTGGGCCTGTTCTTCAGACATATCTTCAATACCGACTTCGATTTCTACTCCTAATTTAAATCCGCCATCATCGGGGTCTTTCATCAAGTGAACAGTCAAGGTGACTTGAGATTTGTTGTCGATCTTCTCTTCTTTTTTATAGTGATCCAGAGCAGCGTGGAAACAAGCACTATAACCTAAAGCGAACAGCTGCTCAGGATTAGTTCCGTTTCCAGATCCACCCATTTCTTTAGGCGTATCGACCTGCACTTCA
Organism: Alkalibacterium sp. s-m-28; assembly: GCF_054658175.1. Lineage (NCBI taxonomy): Bacteria > Bacillati > Bacillota > Bacilli > Lactobacillales > Carnobacteriaceae > Alkalibacterium > Alkalibacterium sp. s-m-28. The sequence goes on along the minus strand of NZ_BAAGIQ010000019.1, from coordinate 23,967 downwards.
TATGAACGATCAGGTGTGTGACTTTCTCCTTCTCGCGCTCCTGTATTGACTGCGGCTGTAGTGTAAACAACTTTATCTGGCATAGTTAAAACGCTCCTTTTCTATAGTCTACTATCAGTATAGCACTAAAAAAAAGAAAGGCTAAATGATAGCCTTTCATTAATATATATCAAATTTTAAGATACGCAAGTTTCGAGAACAAAGGTTTCAAGTGCCTGTGCTACGCCGTTCTCACGGTTGGAAGCTGTGATATGGTCGGCAACGGCCTTGACTTCATCACGCGCATTGTCCATCGCCACACCAATTCCGGCCCATTCGATCATATCCACATCATTCCCCCCGTCGCCGAGAGCCATGACGGATTCACGTGGAATATTCAGTAGTTCAGCCAGATCTTTAACGGCGGTTCCTTTGCTGGCCTGTTTGTTCAGGACTTCAAGGAAGAAAGGTTCGCTTCGAAGGATTGTATACTTATCCCATAAGGATTTAGGAAGACGGGAAATTGCCGCTTCCAGAACAGGTTCCTTGTCGATCATCATCATTTTATTGTAGATAACAGATGGATCCATGTCTTCAGGCTTACGGTAAAACAGCGGCAGGCCTATAAGGTAGGCTTCACGGACAGAATATTCGCTAATGTCGCTGTTCGGTGTAAAGATTCCTTCATTGTGGATAGCATGGAAATGTGAACCGGCTTCTTGAGCAGCTGCCTGCAAGGTAAGGTAATCGTCATGATCCATCATATGTCTGACGACTACTTTTCCGGATTTGACTTCCTGTACCAGTCCGCCGTTATAAGTGATGACATAATCATCATCAGCGCTCAGATCCAGTTCTTTCAAAAAGGCTGTGGCGCCTGGGAAAGGACGTCCGGTGCAGATCACGATTTTGACGCCGGCCTGTCGGGCAGCCTGAATAGCCTGCTTCACCTCTGGACTGATTTTATGTTCTTCATTCAATAATGTGCCATCCAGATCAATGGCAACTAATTTGATCGTCATGCCTGTTCTCCATTCTTTGCTTCAATGTATTTTTTTAATTGAAAGTGTTAAAGTATAAGTTTAGTGCATTAATTAATACTGTCTAGCTTAACTACTCCCGTTGGTCGGTCGATCACAACAATAGTTGTACGTGCTGAAGCACTACAACTTGTAAGGACGTACCAGCCTCTCGAGAAAAAGATAAATTTACCCATTGCGCAGGATGCTCTTCTTCCGCATACTCTGTCTCTACGCATTGAAATGCTAGAGTCACAGCAATTCAGGGTAAATTCCCTCTACTCCCACCGGTCGGACGATCTCAAGTATATCTGTAAGAGCTGAAGCTCAAACAGATACTAAGGTATTTTCTTGTCGAGGCTGAACGGCACGTGAAGCTTTTCTCATGTTTCATTAGGGTGGATGATTGCTCCGTTGACAATGTGGCGCTGGAACGCATCGTATTCCTCCTGAAACATATTAATGTTATCGCTTTGTTCTTCCAGAAATTCTTTCGGGACATACAGGCGGTGGTCGCCGTGCAGGTTCCCGCTCAGTGTCTTGACTATGGAACTGACCTTGCTGAGTTCGACAAGTGTCCCATCCGACTGCATAAGATGAATCGGTGTCTTGTTTTTCAATTTATAGTCATACGGCAGATCAGAGCTGCTATTGGTCATAGTATAGAGGTTCTTATCGTATGTCAAGTGCCCGACTATATCCCTCAGAGTCTCCACCACATCATCGTCTTTTCCGTCGATATACGTAACTGATTTCAGCGGTTTGCGGTGAAGGAACATTTTAGACAGTTCGCTCAAGTAGGCATCATCACTTTCAGTCCATAAAATAATGGCCGTCTGAAGTACGCCGTCGTCCAGTTTCAGATAGTCGTCCAGAGTCGGGTCTTCTTCGAAAAACGGATCGAGAAGGTCGAACGCCGGATACAGCTCCTGATCTTTATAGAGCTGTTTGGCCCGGTAGAGAAGACGGTCGAGAGTGACTTCCATTCCCCGAGATGCCGGGTGGAAATACACCTGCATATACATCTGGAAACGACTCACGATATAGTCTTCCACCGCATGCATGCCCTGATACTGGAAAGCAATGCCGTCTTTATAGGGACGGATCACTCTGAGGATGCGGGACAGATCGAAGGCGCCGTATGTGGCACCGGTGAAAAAGGCGTCTCTCTGCAGATAATCCATCCGGTCCGCATCGATCTGGCTGGAGATCAGCTGAACGACTTGAGGATTCGGATGCTGCTTGGTAATGACACTGGCCACCTGGTTCGGAAAGTCGTGAGATACGCGCTTAAGGATCGTATTGACTTCCGTTCCCTCGGACAAAATAATATCCGTCGTCAGAGACTCGTGGTCCGTATTGAAGATTTTTTCGAATGTATGGGAAAAGGGGCCGTGCCCGACATCATGCAGTAGAGCTGCGCATAAGGTGACGAGGCGCATGGAACAGTCCCAGTCATCCGGGTAGTTGCGCTCGAACATATCCACTATCCGCCGGGATAATTCATAAACGCCCAGAGAATGGGAAAAACGGGAATGCTCCGCACCATGAAAGGTGAACTGGGCGGTCCCGAGCTGTTTGATCCGACGCAGACGCTGAAATTCCTTGGTGTCGATCAGATCTAAAATCAGTTTGTGTCGGACATGAATGTAGTCGTGCACAGGATCTTTAAATACTTTTTCAATAGGCAGGCGGTCCTGCTTTTCAAATGAGTCGATACACATAGTTGTCGGTTCTACTCCATCTTCTTCTATTTAACAAGAAGGTGCTGTGTGAAGTAGACCATTCCTTCCTCTCTTAGCCTCAAGCACTGAGGGGGATCAAGGTAGTAATTTGTCATTTCGGGTGATCATTTTCTGAAGGCCTTCGTCGTAAGCAGAGGCGATGGATGCTGTCATATCGCCCTGAACCAGTGTGACACCGGCCTGAGTAAATACAGAAAGCAGATGCTGCTTTGTTTCCTCAATAGTTAAGGAAACACCGAGTGCATCTTCCAGCGTCGTCATCACGTTCGGATTCACAGCAGGAAAGCTCCATCTGGTTTCGGATCCGTCCAGACCTTTGGTATAGAACTCGCGGATCATCTCTGCCCGATGGGTCTGGTCCCCGGATACACTGAGGTAAATCATTACAGCGATTCCGCCTCTGATCCGTCGCTGGGCAATACCGGCAATTTTTCTCCCCTCGATACTTAAATCGAATTCACCCGGGCAGTAAGAGTCTGCAATTTCATACGCATCGACCGTTTTGTTATAGCGAGAAAAGGCCGTCTGAACGACTTGATGCATTCGGGAATAGGCCTCGTCGATGGACAGTCGCTCTTCGCCTTCAGGAAAGATCATGGAAAAGTTCAGCACTCCGCCATCACTCACAACAGCTAGTCCACCTGAGTTTCGGACCAGATAGTCGTAGCCGCCGGACGCAAAAGCTGTCAGGGCATCGCTAAGGAATGGAAGCTTGGTATCCATCATTCCTAAAATGATCAGCGGATCAGTCTGCCAAAAGTGCAGGATGGGCTGCTTCTTTTCTCCCGCTTCTTTGATAAAGGCATCCGTCAGCGCAAAAGGAGCGAAGCGGTGATTTGAATAATCAGCCGGCAACTTATCATAAAGCAGAAAAGGCTGTGTGTAAGCATTAAAATAAGAATGGGTTTCAGTCATAATGTCCGTCCTTCATGTTATCTCATTAATTATTTCATCGTCAGTTTCTTTCAGTATACCAAAAATCAACGGGGTTAGGATACAGGAGTCGAATATAGAATGAGACGCCGAATATGATTTATGATAAACTGTATAGGACAGACAATCAAAAGAGAATAAGGAAGGGGTAGTGCTTGTGCCTTCAAGAGATTTAAAAAACGGTCTGCCGGCCGAAGTGAAAATGGAAACATCCTATATACAGAATGGAGAAACGCATCAGCATTCGTTCGAAGAAAAAGGACGAGTCGTGTACATGAATAACAGTTACTACATTCGATTTGAAGAAACGCATGAGGAAGCAACAGTTCCAGTGACGGTCAAAATCAATCCTGACGGAGTAGTGAATCTGATCAGAAATGGTGAGCGGACGATGCGTCTGACCTTCAACAGTGACAGACATACAGAAACCAACTACGCCACACCCGTGGGAATCATTCCGCTACAGGTACTGACCGACGATTTGAGAGTTAGCTATTATGACCGCCCGTTTTCCGGAAGAGTCTATATCGATTATAAACTGCATGCAAATGGACAAAAACTAGGGGAGTATCAAATTAGATTGCGTTTTACAACGTAATCATGTAGTATAAATTAGTTGAAGAGAAAGTTTAATGAAACCGATGAGAGAAAGGACGTTACAGTCGTGGAATTAAATCAATTTAAAGGCCAGGCAAAAGACGAACTGGCTATGGTAGATGTGGCTCATGCCATCCTTGAAACAACTGGACAAGTGACTGATTTCAATGACCTGCTGTCAGAAGTGGCAGACTATCTGGAGCTGGATGATGAAACATTGGAACGTGAAATGATTCAGTTTTATACTGATTTGAATGTAGACGGACGATTCATTTCCTTAGGCGACAACCGCTGGGGTCTACGTGCGTGGTACCCTGTCGACTCGATCGATGAAGAAATTACGCATGATAACGATGCAGAGGACGAACGACCGCGCCGCAGAAGTCGTACCGGATTTGACCAGGCTTATGATGACGAAGAAGTCGAAGAAGTCGAAGAAGTCGAAGAAGTCGAAGAAGACGAAGAAGAGGAAGAAACCATCAAGTATGGGGACCGCGTCGAAGTCGATGAGCATGGTGTCATGGTCGATGACGAAGATGAAGAAGACCTTGGAGAATACAAAGACGATCTTGATGATCTTGGCGATGAAGACGAGGACAGCGAAGAGCTGAAAGGCCTGAACATCGTTGATGATGAAGATGTGCTTGAAGACGAGGAAGACGAATAAGAATAGAGATGGGCTAATTGATAACCGAGCCTGTCGGAAAAAGCTGACCATCCGTCTATCGGGGTCAGCTTTTTTGATGCGTAAAAATTCGTAGATTAATAGGCGAGATCGAATAAAGCGTCTGCAGAATAAAAGTGTAAAAGGGCATCGATATGGCGGACGGATGGTTCCGGTGATCATTAATTCCGCTGCTCTACTCAAATGGGGAAACTGACAGAATTCGCACTTGACTTACAGCAATTAGGTCTTTAAACTATTTATTGGGCACCCTACGTACATGTTATGTATATGAAGGGTCAACAAGACAGAATGTAAGACAGTTCAACGCTCCCTATTTCATTTATTAAATGGAATAGGGAGTTTTCTGTTTTTTGAGACATTTTGCCTTTCCTTAAAAGAATTATGGAGGGAGTACTATGACAAAGTATATTTTTGTAACAGGCGGAGTGGTATCGTCAATCGGAAAAGGTATCGCGGCAGCATCTCTTGGCCGACTGTTGAAAAATAGAGGACTGAAAGTAACGATTCAGAAATTTGATCCTTATATCAATGTGGATCCAGGAACGATGAGTCCGTATCAGCATGGAGAAGTGTTTGTAACGGATGATGGCGCTGAAACGGATCTGGATCTGGGGCATTACGAGCGGTTCATCGACATCAATTTGAACCAGTATTCAAATGTCACGACAGGGAAAGTCTATTCTGAAGTGATCAACAAAGAACGTCGCGGTGATTATCTGGGCGGAACGGTTCAGGTCATTCCGCACATTACAGATGAAATCAAGAAAAAGATCATGCGTGCGGCACAAACGACCGATTCGGACGTGATCATCACTGAAGTTGGTGGAACAGTAGGAGACATCGAGTCATTGCCTTTCCTTGAAGCTCTGCGTCAGATGAAAAGTGACGTCGGGTCCGACAATGTCATGTATCTGCATACGACACTGATTCCATACCTTAAAGCGGCAGGTGAAATGAAAACCAAGCCGACCCAGCACAGCGTAAAAGAACTTCGAAGCCTTGGAATCCAGCCAAACGTGCTGATCGTCCGCTCGGAATATCCGGTTGAGCAGCATACGAAAGATAAACTCGCATCCTTCACCGATGTGGATTCCAAAGCGGTCATCGAATCTTTGGATGTCGATACGCTTTATTCAATCCCGTTGAACTTACAGAAACAGGGACTGGATCAGATTGTAGTCGATCATCTGAAACTGGATGTGCCGGAAGCGGATATGACTGAATGGAAAGCGCTAGAAGAGAAAGTGCTGAACCTGAAGACGTCTACTCGAATTGCTATTGTAGGGAAATATGTGGAACTGCCGGATGCATATTTGTCCGTAGTTGAAGCACTGAAGCATGCCGGCTATGCTGCAGATTCGGATATCAACATCAAATGGGTCAATGCAGAAAAACTGTCTCCAGAAGAATTGGTCAGAGAACTGGATGATGTGGACGGCATCCTCGTACCGGGTGGATTCGGAGAACGCGGTCTGGAAGGGAAAATGCTGGCGATTCGATATGCACGGGAAAACAGGATTCCATTCTTCGGTATCTGTCTTGGCATGCAGCTGGCAGCTGTGGAATTTGCCCGTAACGTAGCCAAGCTTGATGGGGCTGGATCTGCGGAAGTCAATCCTGACATTGAACACAACATCATTGACTTGATGCCGGATCAGAAGAATGTGACGGATATGGGTGGAACACTGAGACTGGGTCTATACCCATGTCAATTGCAGCCGGGTACAGTGACCGCGGAGGCCTATGACAATCAGGAAGTCGTTCAGGAGCGTCACCGTCACCGTTATGAATTTAACAATAGCTACCGTGGACTGCTTGAAGAAAAAGGACTGATTTTCTCTGGTGTTTCTCCAGACAACAAACTGGTGGAGATCATCGAAGTGGCCGATCACCCTTATTTCGTCGGCTGCCAGTTCCATCCGGAATTCATTTCCAGACCGAACAGACCTCAGCCGTTGTTCAAAGCCTTTATTGAAAAGTCATTAGAAAACAAGAATAGATAAATGATAATGAGGCTGGATTTATGAAAGAAATTGAAAATAGAGAGACAACCTAATGATTAATACTAGTTTTATTGTGAAATTTTGTATATAATAATAAGCGAGACCGAGGGCGTATATCGGTTTAAAAAGTGCGCAAAAATTTGAGGAGGCTATATTTATGAGTCGTTTAGTAAGTATGACAGACATGTTGAACAAAGCTTTGGCTGAAAAATATGCAGTTGGGCAATTCAACATCAACAACTTAGAATGGACACAAGCCATTTTACAGGCAGCACAGGAAGAAAAATCTCCAGTAATTTTAGGTGCTTCTGAAGGAGCAGTTAAATACATGGGTGGATTCACTGTTGTTTCTGCTATGGTTAATGCTTTACTTGAAGAAATGGACATTACAGTTCCTGTGGCTCTTCACCTGGACCACGGTTCATCATTTGATACATGTAAAGCTGCGATCGATGCTGGATTCTCTTCAGTTATGATCGACCACTCTCATGATCCAATCGAAGACAACATTTCTTTCACTAAAAAAGTGGTTGAATATGCTCACTCTAAAGGTGCGTCAGTTGAAGCTGAAATCGGTACTGTCGGCGGAGAAGAAGACGGCGTTGTCGGTGGCGTAATGTACGCTGATAAAGAAGAATGTAAACGTATTGTTGACGAAGCTGGAATCGATGCCCTAGCAGCTGCTCTAGGATCTGTACACGGAGACTACGACGGAGAACCTAAACTTGGATTTGACGAAATGAAAGAAATTTCTGAACTGACAGGTGCACCACTTGTACTTCACGGTGGATCAGGTATCCCAACTCACCAGATCGAAAAAGCAATCGAATACGGTCACGCTAAAATCAACGTAAACACTGAGCTTCAGCAAGTATGGGCTAAGCGCACACGTGAAGTTATTGCTACCAACGAAAAAGTTTACGATCCTCGTAAAATCATCGGACCTGGTAAAGCAGACATCACTGAAACAACTAAAGCTAAAATGAGAGAATTCGGTTCTTCAAACAAAGCTTAATTAAAATAAAATAGAGACGCGAGGGCCCGTGCTTTCCCGTCAACAGAATCACCCTCTTGAGCTGTCGCCAGTTCCTGAGGGTGATTTTTTTATGAAAAGTGAGGTCCGTTTTTGAGTGAAAATATTCTGCTTTTGATAAACGCCGCCAGTCAATTTCGTGAGAATTCAATCATTTGGACAATATAATGAATGAAGACAAATTGATCAGCTGGAGGAAAGAATCAATGAAGGTAATGAAGCCGCGGGAAGCATCTAAAGAACTCAACGTGCTGAGAGCTCTGAACCAAAGGCAGGCATATTCATTTGAACAGAAGCAGAATCTACTGAATATGGAGAAGGGATTTATTGGTGAAAGGCAGTTCGACGAGATGGGAGAGAAGTATCTGGAGCAGGAGTGTGTGATGCTGCAGGATCTTGCGCTGACCATCAAAGGAAACACAGTGCAGATCGATTCAGTTTTCCTGACTTCAGAAGTCGTGTATATCTTTGAAGTCAAGAACTACGAGGGGGACTTTATTATGAAAGATGGCGACATCTATACAGTAGCCGGCCAGGAGATATCGAACCCGCTCACCCAGCTTAATCGAACGTCGTCTCTTCTGAGGCAGCTGCTGCAGTCCTGGCAGGTCAAAATGAGTATCGAAGGCTACGTTGTGCTTATCAATCCGGCATGTATGCTGTATCATGCGACACCTGCCGACCCGTTCATTTTCTATGGGCAAATTCAATCCCGTCTGACCGAAATCAATCGTAGACAGCGGAACGAGCCATGGGGAATAAAAAAGATGAAGAGACTGGCAGAAAAACTGATTGAAGAACATAACAAGGAAGGGCGCATTCAAATCAAAAGGCCGGCGTATACTTATGAGGAATTGAGGAAGGGGATAGCTTGTACGCGATGCAGTAGTTTTAGTGTGCAAGTTAATCAACGCTCATGTAAATGTTTAGTTTGCGAGCATTCATCGTCATTGAACAGTGCAGTCATCCGACAAATTGAAGAGTTTATACTTTTATATCCTGCTGAATTACTGACGACTGAAAAAATATATAGATGGTGTGGACAAATTATTCCAAAAAAAAGAATACGTGGGATACTCTCTGAAAATTATACTAGAGTAGGAAATAAATCAGGCACAACTTTCAAAAAAGAGAGTAAATAAGGAGTGTAATCGTCATAGGACGATTACATACGCCCACTCAGATAGATTTTGTCTTTGAGTGGGGAATAAATATCATACTATTGCCCACTCAGTGAATCTGGACTAACGAGTGGGTCATAAATGACAAATTAGTGCCCAGTCAAAATCGATTTGGATTTGAGTGGTAAAAAGATTGCTGATTACTACCCACTCAACAGAACCATGCTATTGAGTGGGCAATAGTAGGACAAACAGAGAGAAAACCACCCAAAAACGATAGAACCTCCACAAACCAGACAGTTCAAAATAATGAAGCGGTCGGCTCGACCGACCGTTTTCCACTTTAAAAGCCCTTAAAGGATAACATACGAAACCAAGACGGCAAAAAAATCATACGAATTAGAGATAAAAGACTTACTATAAGTTAGTTTATGGTGTATACTGTGTAACAGAAGATGAAGTAGAGCACACGTAAGTCATAGGAAAGACTGGATTGCTGCTACTGAAACTAGAACAACTCGATTGGGCGGGGAAAAATGAGGTTATGATATCCTCTGCCCGCCGAATCTGAATGAGATCCCCCAGTAAAAGTCGAAGCACCGACTGAAATTTAAACGAAAAGAGTGATGACATGAGTTTTAAACAATACCGAATCGATGACAGCAAAGGCCTGGAGTTCGGCTTGTATACTTTAGGTGACCATTTAAAGAACCCGCATATAGACAAACGGATTTCGCCTCAGCAGCGGCTGCAGGAAATCATTGAAATGGCTAAGCTGGCAGAAGAAGCAGGCATTGACCTGATCAGCGTAGGAGAAAGCCATCAGGATCACTTCATTACGCAGGCGCACTCGGTTGTTCTGTCGGCAATCGCCCAAGCGACAGAAAAAATTAAAGTGAGCAGTTCATCCACAATCATCAGTACGTCTGACCCGGTGAGAGTCTACGAAGACTTTGCCACGATCGATCTGATTTCAGGTGGTCGGGCAGAAATCGTAGCGGGACGAGCTTCCCGTGTAGGCTTGTTCGAGCTTTTAGGATATGATCTGCATGATTATGAAGAACTGTTTGAAGAGAAATTTGAACTTCTGCTACAAATAAATAAAGAAGAAGTCGTCAACTGGGAAGGAGAATTTCGTCAACCACTAAGGGATGCGCATATTCTTCCACGTCCGCTTAATGGAAGCCTGCCGATATGGCGTGCTGTCGGTGGCACACCGGCCAGTGCAATGAAAGCTGCTTATCAGGGCGTGCCGATGTACCAAGCGATGCTAGGAGGACCAGCGTCTGTATTCAAGCGTCCGATTGATGCCTATAGAGAAACACTTGAAAGTCTTGGCCAGGATTCATCAGAATTTCCTGTTGCGACAGCTGGCTTCTTTTATGCAGCGGACACGACGCAACAGGCATTGAAAGAATATTACCCGCATATCAACGAAGGCATGAAGCTGACAAATGGACGTGGTTTCCCTAAGCAAGCATTTGCCCAAGGTGCTCATCTAAAAAATATCATGAACGTCGGCAGCCCCCAGGAGATCATCGAGAAAATCCTTTACCAGCATGAGACATTCAATCACCAGCGCTATATCGCTCAAATGGATTTCGGCGGCGTGCCGTTTGATAAGATCATGCGAAATATAGAGTTGATAGGAAATGAGATTTTACCGGCAGTCAAAAAGCATACAGCCAAAGCGAAAGCATAAGGAGTGACTAGAGTGAATATTACCCTGCTATCCGGCTCGACGATCGGGTCTAAAACGAGAACAGCGATGAACTATACAAAAGATATCATTGAACGAAACTATCCTGATCATGAGGTTACCCTTCTGGATCTGGCTGATTTTGAGCTGGTTTTCAGTGATGGACGGGACTTCAGAGAATATAAGGGAGACACAAAAGTTGTGACCGAGACGATTATGGCGTCTGACATCATCCTCATAGGTACACCAATCTTTCAGGCATCCATTCCCGGTTCTTTGAAAAATGTGTTCGATCTGCTTCCTCAGGATGGACTGAGAGACAAAACAGCAGGCATACTGGTGACGGCGGGGTCGTCCAAACATTACCTGATTGCTGAAACACAACTCAAACCGATCCTTGCTTATATGAAGGCTCAAATCGTTCAGACCTACACCTTCATGGAAGAAAGAGACTTCTACCGCAAGGAGATTGTCAATGAAGATGCAGTATTCAGGATCGAGCGTCTTGTAGAAGATACAATGGTCCTTTCCGAAACGTATAAAGAGGCTAGGCGCATTAAAGAAGAACAATATGGGTTTTAAAGCGAATAAATTCTTACAGAACATTAACAATCGTTAGTGTTCTGTATTTTTATGTTGAAAAAAAAAGTAAACCCTGTATGATTATGATTGTGGGCAACTGTACGTTTTAATGCCTTGTTCACATTGTCACATGTTAACCGTTTGTATTCCAAAGAAATGTACATGAACTTCTGATAAAGAGAATATCTTCATTGGTAGTTCACTATAAACTAAATGAAATGTTAGTAGGTTAAAGAAATGAAAAAACCATCTGCACATGACCTTACTCAAATAGCCTTATCCGCAGCACTCCTTGCTGTCTCTTCAATTGTCGTCTTACCAATTGGAGTTATCCCAATCACTTTACAAGTATTCTTCTTTTTATTTATTCCGGCGTTATTAGGACCAGTCAAAGGTCTGATGACGATTATTTTGTATATCGTTATGGGCTTGATCGGAATGCCTGTATTTGCTGGGGGAAGCGGGGGCCTGGGAAGTATTCTTTCTCCGTCTTTCGGTTATATCGCGGGAGCACTGGCGGTCGCATGGATAGTCGGGTCAGGATTAAAGAAACAGAGAAATAAATGGGAAATGACAGGGATCATGAGCCTGGGATTAGTCGTACTGTATATAACAGGTATGAGCTACCAGTATATTCTTATGAATGCCGTACTTGACTCACCGATTTCACTTGTGAGCATTGTCAGCATGAATCTGACGGTCTTTCTTCCTATTGATGCGCTTAAAATGCTACTGGCTATCGCCTTATATGACAGACTGTCCAGCTTGCCATTCGCAAGGCGTATCGTTAAACTGTAAGCAGTCCGACTTTGAAAAGTAGAATGACTTAATAGTACAAATAGAGAACTTCAGACAACCAATAATCGTATAAACAAAAGTGAGGACTTATAATGACACAAAAATTAATCGTAAATGGTGGACATGACTTATCCGGGGAAGTAACGATTTCAGGAGCAAAGAACAGCACAGTAGCGCTGATCCCAGCGTCAATTCTTGCTGATTCACCTGTTACGCTGGAAGGCGTACCAAACATTGCAGACGTCCACTCGCTCATCGAAATCCTTAATGACATGAATGTAAAAACGCACTTTGAAGGCACAACTCTGACAGTAGATCCTACAGAGATGGTATCGGTTCCCATGCCTACGGGTAAAATCAAAAGCTTAAGAGCGTCTTATTATTTTATGGGCGCGTTACTTACTAAGTTCGGACAAGGCGTCGTGGGTCTTCCTGGTGGATGCTTCCTTGGTCCGCGTCCAATCGACCAGCACCTGAAAGGGTTCAGAGCCTTGGGTGCTACTGTTGACAATGAAATGGGTGCAATGTATCTCAAGACAGATGAAGATGGTCTCCAGGCGGCGCGTGTCTACTTCGACGTCGTGTCCATTGGAGCAACGATCAATGTCATGCTGGCAGCAGTAAAAGCTAAAGGCAGAACGATCATCGAAAACGCTGCGCGTGAACCTGAAATCATTGATGTAGCGACGCTTCTAAATAATATGGGGGCAAAAGTACGTGGAGCAGGAACAGACATTATCCGTATAGATGGTGTCGAAGAGATGCATGGATGCCGTCACACTGTAATTCCTGACCGCATCGAAGCAGGCACGTACTTGATCATGGCTGCGGCAAAAGGGAAAGATGTCGTTATCCGCAACGTCATTGTCGAGCATCTGGAAAGTTTGATCGCAAAAATGGAAGAAATGGGCGTGCCTCTTGAAATTGGGGAAGATTACGTTCGTATCACCAAGCCGGAAGGGAATCTGAGAGGTGTTTCTATAAAGACACTGCCTTATCCTGGTTTTGCGACCGACTTGCAGCAGCCGTTTACACCTCTGCTTATGATGGCGCAAGGTGAATCGATGATCGTGGATACGATTTATCCGAAACGCATCAAGCACATTCCGGAACTGAACCGTATGGGTGCTAAGGCTCGTGTGGAAAGTGATGTCATCCTAATCGAAGGCGGCACACATCTTGAAGGAACCGAAGTCAAAGCCAGTGATTTGAGAGCCGGAGCTTGTCTTGTAGTAGCCGGTCTGATTGCTGAAGGACAGACGACCATTGGCGGAGTAGATAATATTCTTAGAGGATATGATCATATTGTAGAAAAATTGACCGCTCTTGGCGCAGACATTTACATGGAAGAGAGTGGCGATTAAATTATAGGAATAGGGGATAGGGACGAGTGGCAAATTTTTTAACTTTCAGTGATTTACAGAACATGACTTTAAAAGAGATTTATGAGCACGCTAAGCGATTGAAAATACCTTATTACAGTCAGATGAACAAAAAGGAACTCTCTCTGGCTGTTATTCGCGCGCAGGAAGAAAAGCAGGGGTATTTCCAGGTCAGCGGGGTGCTCGATAAAATCAACAGCCAGGACTTTGGTTTTTTACGTCCGATCAATTACTCTCATAGTAACGAAGATATTTATATTTCAGCCTCTCAGATGACGCGTTTCAGCTTGAGAAATGGAGATAAAATCACCGGTACAGCGCGTCCGCCTAAAGCGGGAGAACGGCACTACGGACTGATGAACGTCAAACTGGTCAATGGAAAGAATCCTGAAGAAGCTAGAGAACGCCCTCACTTCCCGGCCCTTACACCGTTGTATCCGGATCGTCGAATCAACCTTGAATCATCCGAGAACGAACTGTCTGCACGAATGATCGATCTCGTGGCTCCGATCGGGTTCGGACAGAGAGGACTGATTGTCGCACCGCCTAAGGTAGGGAAGACGACATTGCTCAAAGAAATTGCCAACGGAATAAAGGCAAATCATCCGGAAGTTGAACTGATTGTCCTGCTTATCGATGAACGCCCCGAAGAGGTAACCGATCTGGAACGGAGCATCGATGGAGAAGTCGTTCATTCGACATTTGATCAGCAGCCGCAGAACCACGTCAAAGTGAGCGAACTGGTTCTCGAACGTGCAAGACGACTGGTTGAGGACAAGCAGGATGTAGTTATCCTTATGGACAGCATCACACGTCTGGCTAGAGCATACAATCTTGTGGAACAGCCAAGTGGGCGTACGCTTTCAGGTGGGATCGATCCTGCAGCTCTCTACAGACCAAAGCGTTTCTTCGGGTCTGCCCGTAATGTTGAAGAAGGCGGCAGCATGACGATTGTCGCAACAGCATTAGTGGATACTGGAAGCCGAATGGACGATGTCATTTATGAAGAGTTCAAAGGAACGGGTAACATGGAAATCCATCTGTCCCGAGAACTGGCTGAGCGACGCATCTATCCGGCAATCGACATTAAAAAATCAAGTACCCGTAAGGAAGAAATGCTTCTTTCCAAAGAAGAATACGAAGCGGTCTACAAACTGCGTAGAGGGATGCGCAATGATTCACTGGAGTATACGGATCAGTTCATCAAGACATTGAGACGTTACGGGAAGAATGCCGCCTTTGTAGAAAAAGTACTTAAGCAGTAATCATCTAAATAATGCGCAGAAAAATGGGACATTCCATTGCAACAGACGGCAGGATATGTTACTATGTCTAGTGTTGCATATATAATCAAGCCGATGAAGGAGACCAGTGCCTAGCGCTGATCACCCAGTCGCTGACTTAAAGGATTAAGATAACTATGGAACCGCAGAGGTTTCATGGCATGAAGGAGTGAAAAAAGATATGAAACAAGGAATTCATCCAGAATATCGTCAAGTAGTGTTCATGGACACAACGACAGGATTTAAATTCATGTCAGGGTCTACTACAACATCAAACGAAACAGTTGAATGGGAAGATGGAAAAGAGTATCCGCTTATCCGTATGGAGGTTACATCTGACTCTCATCCGTTCTACACTGGACGTCAGAAATTTGCTCAGGCAGATGGACGTATCGACCGTTTCAACAAGAAATACGGTCTTGCAGACGAAGAATAATCGGTTTAAAGCTCTGGCTAGTCAGGGCTTTTTTCTTTGCCCAAAATATAATTGGTATCCGATACCCAATTATATTGTTGCTGCGGGAAAATATGCTAAAATGGGATTAGATTCTGTTTTGCCTATGTAATAAACTATCAGCTTAATACAGGAGGAAACGAATGAAACTTTATCTGATCTATGGAGGAAAGAGTGCGGAACATGAAGTATCCATCAAATCCGCTTACTCGATTTTACAGAAAATATATTATGATCATTACACAGTCATACCGGTTTATATCACAAGGGAAGGTCAGTGGTACAAGGCTGGAAATGTGAACAGCAAAGATGATATTCCTGAAGTGAAAGAAATGAATCAGATCGCCAAGAAACAGCCGTTCAATTTCATTGAAATGATGGAAGGTGAATCGGTAGCTTTCCCGGTGCTTCACGGCCCGAATGGTGAAGATGGGACGGTCCAAGGACTCTTTGAAGTGTTCGACATTCCTTATGTAGGAGCTGGCGTGCTTGCAAGTGCTGTCGGTATGGATAAAATCATCAGTAAAAGTGTATTTAAAGAAGCAGGCCTGCCAATCCTGCCTTACAATGAGGTAAAACTGACTGACTGGAAAGTTGATCCTGATAAAGTCAAGGACGATCTGATTCAGTATCTAGGCTTCCCGATGTTTGTCAAGCCGGCCAATCTGGGATCAAGCGTGGGTATTACCCGAGTGCTTGAAGAAACCAAGTTAAAAGAGGCGATCGAACTCGCATTCGAATACGATACAAGAATCGTCGTGGAAAAAGGCGTCAAAGCGAGAGAAATCGAAGTAGCTGTCTTAGGCAATGAAGACATTCATACATCAGTTCCAGGTGAACTTATCAAGCATAAGCCTTTTTATGACTATGAAGACAAATACCTGAACCAGGAAGTGATTAGACAGGTCCCTTCAGATATTTCAGATGAGTTGACCAAAAAGCTGAGGGAGCTGGCAGCGCGTGCCTTTCACGCTATCGATGGCACTGGGGTGTCTCGTGTCGATTTCTTCCTTACTGAAGATGGAGAAGTCTACGTCAATGAAGTCAACACTTTCCCTGGGTTTACGAACAACAGCATGTATCCTAGAGTATGGGCAAAAACGGGTCTGCCTTATGAAGATCTGATTGAAGAAGTAATTCAGCTGGGTATCAGACGTCACAAGGACCGTCTTGAGCTTAATACAAGACGAAACAAGTAAGAAGGAATCAAGGAACAGAAGGAACGGAGAGAAACAATGGCAAAATGGACATTAAAAGAAATAGCTTCAGCTGTAGATGGCAAACTGATTGATGGGGACGACAATCTGAAGATAGAAGGCGTATCGTTTGATACGCGTTCGCTGCAGACCGGTGACCTGTTCATCCCTCTGACTGCTGAGAGGAACGGGCATGATTTTATCGAAGCAGCGATTGAAAAGGGAGCGGCTGCCAGTTTCTGGAGTGATGACACAGAAAAAGCTCCGGAAGGCTTCCCGATCATAGCAGTAGCGGATACGGAAAAAGCCTTTCAGCATTTCGCGCAGTATTATCTGAACAAAGTAGGGCCTAAAGTCATCGGGATTACTGGAAGTAACGGAAAGACGACAACGAAAGACATGGTCGCAGCCGTTGCTTCTGCCAGATACCGGACGTATAAGACAGTCGGGAACTTCAACAATCACCTGGGACTGCCGTTTACGATACTCAATATGCCGGAGGATACAGAAGTGCTTGTACTTGAAATGGGAATGAGTGAACGAGGGGAGATCGAAGTGCTTTCTCAGCTGGCGCATCCTGACATTGCTGTGATTACGATGATCGGAGAATCCCATATTGAATTTCTCGGGTCGCGTGATGCGATTTCTGAAGCTAAACTTGAAATCGTTAAAGGGATGTCGAACGGCACACTGATCTATCCAGGCAAAGAACCGCTGCTTCAAGATAAAATAGCAGCAGGGTATGTGGATGCGACTGTAGGCAAGCGTCTGACTTTCGGAAAAGAAGAAGGCGTGGATCTATATCCGGTCACAGTGGAAGCCAGGTTAAAACAGACCGTCTTTACGACTAATGCGGATCCTGAACATTCATGCACGCTGCCGGTCCCTGGAATCTACAACGTTCAAAATGCACTGGCTGCTGTTCTAGTTGGAGAAGAGATCGGTATATCCAATACGGAAGCCTATGTCCAGCTTGAGAACTTTGAACTGACCAAGAACCGTCTTGAATGGATCGATGGAATCAATGAATCCACTCTGCTCAACGACGCATACAACGCCAGTCCATCATCAATGAAAGCCGTTCTACGTTATTTCCAGGAAATCGATGTCCCTAAGCGAAAAATCATTGTACTAGGAGACGTGCTTGAACTAGGTGAGCATTCAAGAGCCATGCATGAAAGTCTGAGTGAAGCGATCGACCCTAAGAAAGCCGATCTGGTCGTCTTGTACGGAAAAGATATGAAAGCTTTATATGATAAACTGCTGCCTCAAATGAATGAGCAGAACCTTCAGCATTTTGAAGGAGACAAGCAGCCACTGATTGATTATCTGGAGAAACAGATCAAAGAAGAAGATACGGTTCTACTGAAATCAAGCCTGAGTACAGGGATGCTCGAAGTTGTGACTAAGTTAAGTCATGGAAAAGAAGGGTAAAACGTATTCATTTCACTGAGGTATGAAAACGAGTTGAAAACAAGGCGCCCACGTGTTAAGATAACATCTGGAATGAAGTGAACCGTTCGTTTAATGGATACGTCGAATTATCCGTATAGAATTTAAAATTAAATACTGAGTCAAGTTAACTATGATCCCTGGTGTCTCGCATCGAAAGTGAGTGACGAACACTAGGGTCTTTATTTGAACAGAAAAGAAACAAATCTGTTCATTGCTTTCGAAGTTTCTCTTATGCAAGAGTGACTGTACCTTGGCTCGTAAACGAATGAACGCTAAGGAAAATATTAGGAGGAAACATTCTTTGGAATTTAATGAACTAGATTTACTACCTGAACTACTCAAATCCGTACAGAACATGGGATTTGAAGAAACAACACCAATCCAGGAGCAGACGATCCCGCTTGCACTTGCAGGAAAAGACGTCATCGGACAAGCACAGACAGGAACAGGTAAAACTGCCGCTTTCGGTCTGCCTATGCTTCAGAAAATCGACGTCAAAAACCACAATGTTCAAGGGCTTGTTATCGCCCCTACTCGTGAACTGGCTATCCAGACACAAGAAGAACTATTCCGTTTAAGCAAAGACAAGCGTGTGAAAGTAACATGTGTCTACGGTGGAGCCGACATCGGACGTCAGATCAAGCAGATCAAAGGTGGCGCACAAATCGTTGTTGGAACACCTGGTCGTATGCTTGACCACATCCGTCGTAAAACATTGAAACTGAACCAGGTTCAGACATTGGTACTAGACGAAGCTGATGAAATGCTTAATATGGGATTCATCGAAGATATCGAAACAATCATTCAGGAAATACCAGCTGAGCGTCAGACCTTGTTATTCTCAGCAACTATGCCGGCTCCGATCAAACGTATCGGTGAACGCTTCATGCAGGACCCTGAAACAGTTCGTATCAAAACGAAAACACTATCTGCTTCAACTATCCAACAGTACTATACAAAAGCGCGAGACAACGAGAAGTTTGATATCATGACTCGCCTGCTGGATGTACAGAATCCTAAGTCGGCTATCGTATTCGGACGTACGAAAAGACGTGTCGATGAACTGGCTAAAGGACTTGAAATGCGCGGATACCAGGCTGAAGGAATCCATGGAGACCTTTCTCAAGGCAAGCGTATGAGCGTCTTGAAAGACTTTAAAAAAGGTAAAATCGATATCCTAGTAGCAACAGACGTCGCTGCCAGGGGGCTGGATGTCAGCGGACTGTCACACGTATACAACTATGACATTCCTCAAGATCCTGAAAGTTATGTTCACCGTATCGGACGTACTGGACGTGCTGGTGAAGAAGGCGTAGCTGTTACATTCGTCACGCCTCATGAAATGGGCTACCTGCGTACAGTTGAAAAACTGACTAAACAGCCAATGACGTCTCTTCGTCCACCTACAAACGACGAAGCGCTTGAAAGTCAGCTGCAGACAGCTATGGCAGACATTCAGGAAATGATCGATCAGAATGGCCTGGATAAGTACGAAGCTGCTGCTGAAAAGCTCCTGAGTTCATACTCAGCTGAAGATCTGGCTGCTGCTTTAGTTAAGAACATGGTTAAAGATCCGACAGATGTACCAGTAAGCATCACACCTCAGCGTCCGCTTCCAAACAAAGATAAGCGACGTGGCGGTGGCGGAAAAGGAAAAGGAAACTATTCCAACAACCGTAGAGGTAAAGGTGGAAACCGCAACTATAAAGGTAAAGGACGTTCTGGAGATAAAGGGAACCGTTCGAATAACCGCCGTTCAAACTAATGAGCGAATTGAATAAATAAAACTAGCCGACTGATCATCTGTTCTTGTTACATTGAACAGGTGATCAGCCGGTTCTTTTTAATCTAATCTTAAATTATATGAAATGACTTTTATTATTTAATCTGGTAACATAATACAGTAGCTGATTGATTTAATATTGAGTTATAGAATTGAGGAAGACAGATGATTGCTGGTATCGGACTGGATATAGTCGATATTGAACGGATCAATAAAGCGTACATAAAAAGACCATCCTTTGCTGATCGAGTTCTGACAACTAATGAACTGGAGTATTTTCATTCATTAAAAGGAACAAGAAAGATAGAATTTTTAGCCGGCCGATTTTCAGCAAAAGAAGCGTACTCTAAGGCCTTGGGAACAGGTATCGGTAAGCTGACTTTTCGTGATGTTGAAATCCTGCCAGATGATCAGGGAAAACCTATGATCACCGTATGTCCTTTCCCTGGAAAGGCCTGGGTATCGATTTCTCATACAGGAACGATCGCAGTAGCACAGGTTATTTTAGAAGACAAATAACAAACGTTCTTGTTGAGCGGTTTTTTGAGTCAAAGAAGTGTCACAAAGAGTGGTTCAATTTGTTCGCCTTTCATGATAAACTAGCAGACAAGGAATGAGATTCTACATTTCTTTTGGCTAAGTATTCATTGAAGCTTCTGACACTGGTGTCAAGTAAGCTGGCTGTTTAGCTTTTTTATCAGTATATTTTGGAGGGCATATTCATGAAAGAGCATAGCAATAGAAAAATGGTTATTGAACTTGATCAATCAGTTTACGAAGATATCGAAGAATATTGCATGGAGACAGATACTGAAGAAACGGAACTCATGTCTGACATTTTCCACTGCTTTGTTCGGGAAACAATGAATAAAATGGATGCCATGAGGAAGGGATATGCAGAAATGGGACACATCAATTTGGAAATCTGTTCCGAATTTGATGGATGCGAGAGCGAAGCGCATACTCATATCTGATAACAAGGTTCCGGCAGCTCTTCAAACGGAACACGACCTTATCTGAAAGGCTCCTTCAAGGAGGAAAGCCTATGGTTAAGCGTGGAGATATTTTTTATGCAGATTTATCCCCGGTAGTTGGATCGGAACAAGGCGGTATGCGCCCTGTTCTGATTATACAGAACAATGTTGGAAACAAATATAGCCCGACAGTTATTGTTGCGGCAATCACAACAAGAATCGAAAAAGGTAAGATGCCGACACATGTGGAGGTCAGTGCCAAACAGGGACTGGAAAAAAATTCTGTCATTCTGCTTGAACAGATCAGAACGATTGATAAACAGCGGCTGAAAGACCAAGTCACTCAGCTGGATGCTGAAACGATGAATGCTGTTGATGAGGCCCTGTCTATCAGTGTGGGCTTGTCAAATAAATATAAACATATCTAAGGCCTTACTATACTTAGTAAAGACGGAATCTAGTCCGAATGACTGGAGTCTGTCTTTTTTGTGTATTGAAAAATTGATGTAAGCATGCTAAGCTTATCCTCGTTGTCTAAAAACGACCGTGGTTCGAAAGCGTCAACCCACGATATAAAAACTAGGAGGAAATGAAAAAATGAAAACAAAGCAATGGGTATTAAACGCCATAATAGGAGCCCTTTACACAGGTATCACACTACTTATCGCTCCGTTTGGTTTTGGAGCGATTCAGTTCAGATTATCTGAAATGCTGAACCATCTGGCAGTCTTCAATAAAAAGTATGCTTATGGTGTAACAGCCGGAGTCGTCCTGACAAATCTGATTCTCTCTCCTTTTGGAGTATACGACTGGATTCTTGGAGTTGGTCATACGATTGTCTCATTTATTGTTTTCTTTATTGTAACGAAGAAAATCCAGTCACCGATTAAGAAGATGATGATCAATACCGTTATATTTTCGGTGTTCAGCTTCATGATCGCACTGATGCTCCTGCTAATTGGGGTAGAAGAAGTTTTCTGGTTAACTTACCTGACAGTATTTCTAGGACAGTTTGTCACTATGGGAGTTGGAATCCCAATCATCCTATCACTGGATAAGAAACTGAACTTCAACAAACGAATGGAAAATTAAACAGGTTTGGCGCAAAAAAACAGTGCATGTCCCTGGTGTTCTCTTTTATAAGAGGAACAATAGGAGCAGCACTGTTTTTCTAATTAATCTTAATCGTTATGAAGGTCTTCAACTTGTACAACCTTGAAGCCTTTTCTGTCAAGAACCTTCGAGATTTCATCAACAGTTTTTCGTGAGATGCCCGGTTCAAGGGTCATGATGGTTCTGCGGACCATGTTCTCTCTCTGGACATCAAGAGTAATACAGCTCATGATCGAACAGTAGCGGTTGATCAGCTTGGAGATGTTAGCGAGATCCCCTCTTTCACCAGGAGTAGCAATGGTAAGAACGTAGCTTCCCTGATCGATACTCCAAGATTGCTGAAGCAGGTCGATCAGCGTACTGTGAGTCAGAATGCCGTAAAAATTATTGTTTTCATCCAGCACAGTAATATATGGCAGGTCCTTGATCATAAAGAAGATTTTAAAGAACGACGAATTGATGTGTACATATTTGGTCGCATTCTTAAGTAAGTGGGTAACTGGAAGGTCCATGTCACCACCGTTTGCCTTGTGGCGGTAAATATGCATTTTATAGATGTTCCCGCGGAAAATACGGCCGCTTTTATCCAGCACAGGCACGCAGCGGAAGCCGGTTTCTTCTAATAGAGTGATCGCTTCCTGTAGTGTAGCTGATTCAGATATAGTCGTGACGCTATTTTTAGGGACTGATAGTTGTTTGATAAGCATAAATCAAAAGCTCCTTCTCATCTGATTTTTCGTGTTTTCACATTTTCATTATAACAGAATCAATCTTGGTTAAGTAGATAAATCAGTGTAAAATAGAGAAAATAAAAGAAAAGAGGAATTGACATTGCATAAACGGAATGAAATGATGGATCGTCCTGTGATCAATAACGACGTTAGAGAATTTCTTAGAAGGGACCAGAAGCAGTTAGAAGGTAAATTGTTGGAGATTGAAAAATGGGCGAATGAAAACCGTGTTCCGGTCATCCCTCACGAAACAGTCGCGTTCTTTAAATGGCTGCTTCCTTTGCTCAGCCCAAAAGATGTACTTGAAGTTGGAACAGCTATCGGGTTTTCTGCGGCGCTTATGCTGGAATCCATGCCTCGGGATGGACACGTGACAACAATTGAACGGAATCCGGACATGATTGCTAAAGCGGAAACTAACTTCAAGCTCCTGGGGCTAAAAGATAAAGTCACCCTATTAGAAGGTCAGGCCAATGAATGGCTGGAAAAAATAAAGTCTAATTCAAAAGATTTCATTTTCATGGATAGTGCTAAAGCAAAATACTACAGTTTCTTTCCCGAGTGTTATCGTATTTTGAAAATGGGTGGTGTATTAGCTGTTGACGATGTTCTCCAAGGTGGAACAATACTTAATGATGAAAAGGACATTCCGAAACGTACAAGAAAGATCCACAGAAAATTAAATGAGTTTCTTGATGTAGTTCTTGATCATCCGGCAATGGATGCGGTAATCCTGCCAGTAGGAGATGGACTGTTAATGATTACAAAAAGAGACGAAGCTGATTTTTCATTTATGAAAGAAGAATAAAGCTGGTCAAGTAAAGCTTTGTTTTAGCCCACTCGAAAAAGAATTAATAAATATCCGAAAACCTGTTGACGAAAGATGGAAAACCTGGTATAGTTATATTCGTTGTTGAATAACAGCAACCAAGGTTTTCCTTCGTGTCAGCATTGTGCGGCTCAAACGCACAAAAAACTTTTAAAAAAGTTGTTGACATCTGATTGAAAACAATGTAGTATTATAAAAGTCAGCTCGAACGGAACAACACGAAATAAAGAGCTGAACGAGATAGATCTTTGAAAACTGAACAAAGTAGAAACAACCAAATGTGCAGGGGTCTTCGATTCTTTTGGAGTCGAAGGCAACAAACGAGTTAACATGGTTAACTCACAAGTAATACAATGAGCAAGTCAAACTTAAAATGAGAGTTTGATCCTGGCTCAGGACGAACGCTGGCGGTATGCCTAATACATGCAAGTCGAACGCTGAAACACTCTGCTTGCAGAGTGTGGATGAGTGGCGAACGGGTGAGTAACACGTGGGGAACCTGCCCATAAGAGGGGGATAACATCCGGAAACGGGTGCTAATACCGCATAGGTGATCATAGCGCATGCTTA